>CAJBRY010000289.1 GCA_903958085.1 uncultured Geobacteraceae bacterium | reverse complement strand
TCCAGAGCAACCTAAATATAAGCAGATGAATTTATTCAGTTATTAACCGGACAGTAGTGTTATCAATTATCAAATCCACACTCAGGAGTTATTAATGCAAAATCTGATTAACAAAAAACAAGTAGCAGAGATTCTGGGAGTATCAGTCAAAACTGTTGATCTCTGGATTTCACAGGGGAAGGCACCAAAACATTTACGAGTAGGCAGGCTAGTCAAATTCATTCCATCAGACGTGGAAGAATTCATTCAAAAACTATCGGAGGGAATATGAGTTACCAAAATTGTTCCGCACAAGATTCAAACGTTAGCATCCAAACTGAAGAAAATCGACCTAAGCGTAAGAAGATGTGGCTAGAACCCGAACCAACTATAGAGTCGGTTAAGGTGCCACTTGTAAGTTCTGCTGCGGTGGTTCCAGTAAAGAAAAATATCTGGGGCAAACCAATTCAGGCAACCACACCAGAAGTTCAACAAACAGTGTCAGGTATGATCTTTGACGAAGAATATGGCTGGTGCATTCCGTTAGAGGGCGAAGAGGCAGAAGCTGCTGCGGAAATGGAGAAGTATTATGCATCCTTGGATGCAGAAGCAATCGATCAGGTCACAGGTGTAAAGATTCGTGAAAGTTCTGAGTTCAGTGCAAATATTCAGGTAACTTGTTCAAACGATTGCGCCTACTGTTATTCAGCTGTTGTAGCAGTTGAAAAAGGTTACGTCAGAAATCGAGCTAAATGGGCAAATGACTTCCTGAAGAAAACAGTCCCATCATTCAATAGGAAATATGACAACATCGTTCATTATCCTACGAATCACGATGTCACTTTCCGCAATCTGGACAGACACTGCACTGCTATTCGGGAAATACTGGAAGCCGGTAATGATCTGGTTATTTGTACCAAGCCAAGTCTTCGGTGCATGGAAGCAGTTGCAAGAGTGTGTACTGATTACAAAAATAAAGTCACATTCAGACTGACAATTACATCACTTGCTGAAGCTCAGAGTGTTCTTTGGGAAAAATACGCTCCTTTACCAGCAGAACGTATTGCAACTCTAAAACTCCTGTTTGAGCAGGGATTCAGAACTGAGGTATTTGCAGAACCTCTTCTTCAGGGTGCTGGTAGTGCTATGGATATTTACAATTCGGTATATCCGTATGTGACAGAAAGTATCTGTTTTGGCGCAATGAATATGGTGGACAAGAGAGTGGATACTACTGACCCTGTCTATGCTGATGCTGTTGCAAATATCAGACGCTATCAGTCGGATAATAATCTTCTATTTCTTTATAACAGCATGAAGGATCTACCGAAGGTAACGTTCAAAAACTCGATAGCGAAATTTGGACGGTAAAATGATCTGGAGATGTCCTGGGGAAATAGTTTCCTGGGACAACTTCAAGCCATATAAACATTCGTATTGCCAGTTACTTACCTATCTTGCGTAAGACTATGGGGTTACGATATTTAAACAAAGTCTGGTTATCATTATCATTGAGAAACTTGAGAAGCACACCCGGGGGATTGGTAATGTTTATCCCGGAATTTTTGTCTACACCCTCGAGATTCCTTGTTTTGATAGCAGCCTCAAAAGCCTCTATGTTCGGTTCCCATAGTATAAGTTCCCCTTTATCGCTAAAATCGTATTGGGCAAAATAGTAATAATTATCCCATGTTTCTCTTTCTTTAATGCGGACAGAAATGAACTTTTTATCCTTGTTCTTGGTGACAATCAATTCCATCTGTACCAGTCTAAATTGATCATTTTCCCAAAAGGGGGCTGCTATGTGACCTACGCCATTACTTGTAAATCTTATGGATATTACAGAATCGTTGTCTTTAAGCCATGACCCTTCAAAATTATCTTTGTCCTCCGGAATCAAAGGTGCACCAAGAGGATACAATGTGGTGACGGGGTTACATCCAGCAATCAAAAATACCAATAATGCAGAAAATATCATAGTGCGTATCTTGAACATAAATCTCATTATTCTCCCCCCTTGAATCATATGAGTTTATGATGCTATCAGCATCCTCAGCAGTGACGATGGTTTTACATCCATGGTCGTAGTGTGCGGCAGAACAGAAGCACTGCCTCTCCCAGTGAAACATTGGCCAAATATCCTTTGGTACCGTTCACATTATAATAGGGGAGCGTGGCTATCTCGGCTGGAGCGGAAAGCGACGAAAAGATGTACTCGTCATTGTTGGCCTTCGCCGCACCTATTGTAAAGGCTGATGCAACAGTTCCAATACCGTTAATGACCGGGCCTGAGTCGACATCACCAAGATTATGACCCGAAGTGATCCACTCCATCGGAAAATCAAGCCCTAGAAATCGTTTGAAGAATACGTTGCGAAAATTTCGGTACAGCTGAGCCGAGAAATCACGATCGAACATACTTATGAAGATAATAGAGTATCCGACCATGACTGGTTGGAGGTCGGTAATCCACTTTGTATTGACCTCTTCGAGTACAACAAAATCAGGGTTGAATTTCTTGATGGCCATGGCAACCAGTTCCGGTTTGCCGGAGTCGATGTTCACATTGATCAGCATGGCTCGAAGCGGTCGTTGGGGTGGTGCTTGTAAGTATGGACGCACTATTAAACGTTGCATACACTGATACAATAAACACAGATGTAATGGCGATAGCACCAACAAAAGAAAGATTGTATATTAATCCATTAACTGGAAAACCAGTATATGAATACAAAGGATCCACATATATCATGGCTGGATGTGAAATAACAGCAGTCAACGTTGACTTAGTTTGTATCACAGCTAATGAAAAAAACGGAAAAAACGGAGCAACCTGCCAAGCACCATATGAATGTAGATGTTTAAACGCAAACATAGTAAGCGAATCAAGCATTTATAGAAGTGTTTTAACAAACGGCGCAGTTAAATCAAATGGAATACTTGACAAAGGATTTAGAAAAACAATAGATGACAGAAATTATATCTATGATCACATGAAAATTAGTTTAACATGGGATCAAAACAAATACAAAAACTGTATGCCAGATAATCATAAAGATGGAATTTGGTATTTCCCAATAACTGATAAAACACCAATCCTTGAAGCAGGATGCACACTAACTGCAGCAACAGGAGAAATACGATGTGTATCAGGACTTGCAAAAGAATTAGGATTTGGAAACGCATATTTGACAAATCTAGTTGTTCCAGATACAGTGTATTATGGTGATACATTAAAAGTTGATACAAGCATTGCTAAAAACGGTGACGGATTAATGTGTATAAATTTTAAATTATATAAACAAGATCCTAAAACTGGAACAAGTCCTGCAATTCTTGATAAAAATGAAGATATTGGTATGGATACTCAACGAACAAGCAGTCAACAAATATTCAATTTAGGAACAATTGATGATAAATATTTAAGTGCAATAACCCAACCAGAAATAACATACCAATCGTCATTAGGTGAAACTGCAACAAAAGGAATGTCTGTATCTCAAAAAATAGTACAAACACCAACTTCAACTCAAAGTATGCAAATGAAAGTATATGATAATGATAAAGATGGAAAATTTGATTGTAAATATGGAAAAGGAAATAATGAATATCAAATAAATAATAATCCTAAACAAAAATTCCCAGAAGATTGCTTAATAATCTCTGATGATTTTAAATTTTATTTTTCAGGATTTAATCCTGATAATACAATGAAAAATGCTGACTGGATTGCAGAAACAATTAAAGCGCAACCATCTTCGACAATAAACACAGGCCAATACCAACAAATATGGCTTGTTGCAACCGTAAAAGTACCAAAACCTGGAACAACTAGTTGTTCAGGTAGTTTTGCAATATCAAATTCGCAACAAGCAAACACAAACACGATATCCCAATCAACTGATATGACTCAATCTTTTACAGTTAAAAGATCAAGAGATAATGGGGAAAAAGCAAAAACATGTAAAGTTGATGGAACAAATGAAAACATAGAAAGATGCGGATGTTCATCAGAATCATACAACTGTGGAGATG
>CAJBRY010000288.1 GCA_903958085.1 uncultured Geobacteraceae bacterium | reverse complement strand
GTTGATTGATATTACCGAAGAGCGAGTGCAGCAAGCAGTAGAACGGCTAAATCACAGACCACGTAAAGTATTAGGATTCAGGTCGCCGCATGAGGTGTTATTCGGGGTGGAAATGTGTTATACCAAACCACCACTGGCTGTTGCACTTCAGACTTGAATCCGCCCATGTTTAAAATTGCCAACAACCGCAATTACAAATCCAATGATTGCGACTGTATTTCCGACAAGTTGTATTGCCTTTGAAACTGAACTATTTTCAATTGATGCTCCCAAAGCCCCAATGAGAAATCCAATTGCAAACACAAGGATGCCTTTGGTACTAAGCCTGTAGCCAGCAAATCTTGGGTCTCTTTTGTTAGCCTTTATGACTAACAAGGAAAGGACAGCAACAAATCCGATCCCGAATAAGATTAATTCCATTTTCTTTATTTCCGACTTACGGGGTGCCCGTTTGACCCATCCGTTTTTTCGGGGCGGCGTCTAACCAGTTGGTTGCGACATCTTTCATTATTTATCAAAAGTTGTCCGAACATTTAAAATAGTGGCTTTGTGAAAACGCCCCTAAGGAATGTGCCTTTGTATCCTACGTTGTGACTCAATGATGCCCAGAGAACGAACAGGCCAATTAAAAATTGACCCGTGGTAAACACACGGAATCGAATGGGGGCCTGTGACCGTTTCAACCATCCGCCAGAGATTCCCCAGAATGATCTATAGTAAAAGCGATCATTACGAATCTGGTAAAAGGCAAACCAGACAGCTCCTCCCCCCCAAATTAAACTTAATATTTCGGCAAGGTTCATATACTAACCCTTTAAATTCATTCCACTAAATGTTCATAATTGCCGGCTAAGCGACAATTACGTTCTGCTTTTTCTGCCTTCTCCGGTTTTGCAAACTTACTTATTCGAGTAGTCCACATGTCAGTTGGAATATCCTTTTTCCTTAAATGTGAATACCACAAAGACTTTACCTGCTTTCATAGGGCGCCGCCCCTTATCCATTTTAGTAGAATTGCAATAGATACCAAAACTGCTATAGCAATATACAAATACACGTAAAACCAATATTCAATCGGTTCTTCGTTACGATATATTTTTATTAAACTTCTATTCCTAATATTGCCTGACTTTATAGAATCGTATATCAACAAGAGAAGAGAAATAACTGAAATTTCTAAAGCGTAATAATTTCTTGTCACAGAGCTAACAAATAGTATAGCCACTGCTAATTTTGATAAGTTGTTTGACATTAATTTAATGATTATATTTGCATTTTGCATTAAGTTCTTACTTCCAAATAGATTAATCTAAGGCACTCGGCTACTCTTCACCCGTCTCGCCACGATGCTACTATTTATGCTTCTTTATGTTTGATGATATTAATGCCACTAAAGCAACGATGATTGTCCAAATTCCAATAAATTTCGTCTCTGAAGCTGTTGCAGGCCTACTTGGCCCCATAAAGGTTTTCCAAGTTAGGTGGTGATTAATGACAATGTCTAGGCCGGTTCCCAAAATGAATAAATATACTATATTGCAAATATTCTTTTTGTTTTATTAGAGAAAAAACTAGAAGCGATTGCCTTGCCAGTTTTTTGGTCATAACCACAAGGGCAAATCGATACACCGTCTTCTCTGATGTAGTAATCACATTTTGGGCAATACCATCCCATATTTTTCCTTTTGTATGGCCAACGGCTACGAGCGTGACCGAATGCGGCGTTTTATTTCGCCGCAACCGAGTCCACGCGAGAGTTGGAACAGGTCAATAGTGCTAATAATTTCTCTCACAAAAGCACACTCGCATTTCGCGTCGCAACGCTCCAAACGCTTTTCATCAAAACAGTATCTAGGGCATTCAGTTGTTAAGGCTTTGCTCTCAGTGTAACGAGTGCCGGTATACATGTCATTAAACTCTGTTACATAAATTCCCATTGTCGAATTGCAAGAAAACGCTTCATGGGTGAAGAGCAACAGTCCTTTCTCTAGGCTGCTTAAACTGACTTGATAGCCGTTGAGCTTAATGAGGTTATCAGAAAGAAAACCGTTTCTTGAAGCCCAGGACGTGCGACATTTAGGGCAAGTTTTAAAGATATTCGTAGATTCCATAGTTCGCCTCAATGGGTGCAATACTTGATTATATATCATCTTACCATAGTCCGTAATGATGGTTACAATTGTATTATGTCTTTCATTATCTTGTTGTGCCTGATTTCTCCTATTGATCAGGTCTGTGGGCCGAAAATGAAAGGGCACTCTGACGGTTAGGGTCAAAGTGCCTCTGCAATGGATGATGCTGGGAATGCTATGTGAACCTTATTATGTCCTATATTTTCAGCTTATATCAGTTGCTAATGGGGCCAGATATTGATTAACTAATGACCAATTATAACTTGTTACCTGACAAAACTACCGATATTCATGATACCTTTCTGCCAGGCGCATTCTTACCTTTAAACCCATTACAATCCTTCGCCAGGCCATAAACGGCACCCCTTAATGATTCGTAAGGTTATTTAGGAGTGAAGTTGTAACAAATTGTAACTTGCATAATTTGAAATATTATTTTATGCTTCATTCAAATAAAGGGGAGTAGCTATCAGCTGGAGACATGGCTGATCCCGTGTTCGTCAACACAGTCGTAAGACTCGGACCGGGAACGATATATATCGCAAGCAAGACTTTTATCCAAAGCTTAGTACGCCGTGGGTAAAGGTCTTTTTTTTACCCCGGCGAAATCCTGATCGTCGGAGGAAATAAAATGAACAACATACTCAAAACCACCTTTCTTCTTTCCCTGCTTACCATTTTACTGGTTGTCATGGGCGGCGCAGTTGGCGGCCAGGGGGGCATGATCGTTGCTTTCTTGATGGCTGGCGTTATGAACTTCGGCTCCTACTGGTTTTCCGACAAGATCGTCCTCAAAATGTACAACGCTCAGGAAATTACCCGCGAGGTTCATCCATCGTTTTACGGCATGGTTGAGCGTCTGGCCGGTCGCGCTCGGCTCCCCATGCCCAAAGTATACATCATTCCCGATGACTCACCTAATGCCTTTGCTACCGGACGAAATCCTGACCATGCCGCTGTTGCCGCTACCGAGGGCATTTTACGCATTCTTACACCGGATGAACTTGAAGGGGTCATGGCTCATGAACTGGCTCATGTCAAAAACCGTGACATCCTGATTTCCACCATCGCAGCCACCTTTGCCGGCGCCATATCAATGATCGGCAGCATGCTGCAGTGGGGCGCGATGTTCGGTGCCGGGCGGAGTGATGATGAGGAAGGCGGGGGAGGCAGTCTGATCGGCTCGCTGGCCATGGCGATTATCGCTCCTATAGCCGCAATGCTGATCCAGATGGCGGTTTCCCGCTCCCGCGAATATCTGGCGGATGCCTCAGGCGCGGAGATCTGCGGCAGGCCACTTGCTCTGGCCGGCGCTCTGCACAAACTGCACACAGCTTCGCAAGCCATACCAATGTTGGATGCCCGTCCAGCAACAGCTCACATGTTTATTGTCAACCCGCTGACCGGCGGCGGCCTGATGTCGCTCTTTTCAACCCATCCCCCAATGGAGGAACGTATCTCACGACTCGAAGCACTGGCCACCCGAATACACTGACTAAAACCCTACCCTAAAACAGGATAGTGCGTTAGCCCAATATCTGCTCTGTCTGAACCATACAGAGAGATCTTGGTATCTTACTAACAGCTGTGCCAAATACGGTCCGGTAACCACACAGGAGGAAGCTATGTCTTACACCAGAAATCTATTTATCAGGGAACCGGAATCAACCAAAAAGAAGAGAAAAGAAACTGAGCAGTTGCAGAATGTTATTTCATTGCGCATCAACGATGACGAGAAGAAAACGCTGGAAAAACTGACAAAGACCACATCCAAAAGCATAACTGAAATCATGCGGGAAGCAATTGATCTGTGGAAATCCAGACAGCGCAAGCTGTGTATGTGATCTACTAGATAGTGTCAAAAGTTCCATGAAAGAGCGGGATATTGACATGGAAACAGTCCAATAAGTAACGAATGTCACCAAGAGAAGCCTTCCCGTGCCTGTCCACACAGCGGCTTCTTTGATTTTGTGCTTACTTGGCGGAATTCTGGGCAAGCCACTCTGTGGCCAGACACGGAAGATAGTGAATCAGGCTAAAACAACAAGCAGTAAATTGTTCTTTGAAAACGGGAAGTCAGGCTGCAAGCGAGAGGATTTTGGTCCACCTTGATTGAATGGTTGGCAGTGACCTTAGCTCCTGCAAGGGCACCGGCGGCAGATATTTGAGTGACATATGAGGTCTGAGAAAATTGTAGTGGGTCACAAACAGCGTAGTTAAAGACACTGCACCGTTTGTGCTGTTGAACCCTGCTGCTGGCCTTACGTGAGACTTATAGGTTCTGTTGAGCCGTTCAACGAGTTGTTTGAAGGATCTGAATTCTTCTGACTCGTCATCAAGATTTTGGAGGCCAATCACTTTTTTGTGCTGAATCTTTTGTTGATCCTCGAACTGAGCATTGATGAAATGGATTCCTGCCGGATACGAAGGATTTCCATCACTGACGAGAGTTATCTGCTGATCGTCTGATGCAGTCCTGATGGCCTCATTCATAGCGATGATGGCAGGTTGCGTGCCTCTGTTGTCGGCCACATGATACGCGGTGATTTTAAGGTTTTTGGCCGAGATAAAGAAGAATACGTACTGATGTTTACCCAGAATCTTGATGTAAGTCTCATCACCGGCAGAGATGTCATCAATCAGGCCTTTATGCTTCAGATTGAAACGGTGGCAGTACCAGGCGGCTCCGGCGGCATAATTGAGGACGGTCTGATGAGAAACCTTGATGCAGAAGACTTCACGCAGTATTTGAGCGGTTTTTCTGGCCGGCACGGCAAATGAAACGTAGAAGGTCAGAATCAGACCGAGGACATTCTCGCTGTTATGGATTCTGGCCAATTCGACTGGTGGTTTGTCTGGTGAAGAGTGCTCCAGTTCTTCTGGTTTGTAGTGATATTCCCGGTACTGATAGTTGATTTTGAACTGTGAACTTTTCTTCTTCATCAACTCCCGCTCGGCTTTATTGAGCTTGGCAAGCGCCTGGATCCGGTGAGGACAGCTATCGTTTGGGCACTTGTGAATAGTCACTTCCTTTTGTGACTTCCAGCGAAAGAGAGCCAAGCCGCAGTGCGGGCAAAAGAGCTTGGACTTTCTGATGGTTCTGAAACGCTGATGTACCTGGAAAAGGTGAGAACAGACTTTACAGAGAATCTGAGTTCGCTTCTTTCCGTCGTTGAAGTAGAGATAGGTATGTGGAGCGCCGCAGCAGGTACAGACAACATTCTCAAAAACCTGTGATGAACCAGCTCGCAGTTTGACCGGAGCAAGTGGCTTTCCGTGAAGTGTTTCGTACTCAATCAAGATTTGCCGGTAGTCTTTTTGATCGAGGTCTTTTTTTAAATTCTGGGGGTTCGGTCAGAGGTGGTTTGGGATCGACAATGAAGTTTCTGTAGTTTGGATGTTTCTCTTTGAAATCGTCCTTCGGCTTAACTTCAGGATTGCGATTTTCAAGGACATCTGACAATCCGACGACGATCTGCTCAATCTCGTTTTTTGTGAACTTGGAGCAGATCCAAACAACAAACCGGGCAGTTTTTGATAAGTACGACATGAGCTTGCACCCCCATAATGAGCATTCTTAACCGGTATGATGGGGGGAGGCAAGACTTTGATTGGTAATACATTGAAATAAAATCAGTTTTAAAGAAAACGTCAAAGATTTTTTGACACAACGATCTACTACCCAAGGAGAATGAACTATTAAATGTCGCTTTATTTACCACCATAAATCTTGTCATGACTGACCGCCAGAGCGTTGAAATCGATTATTGTCAGGAATGCCGTGGAGTATGACTTAACAGTGGAGAGCTCTACAAAATTCTCGAACGATCGGCCCCAGAGGCTTCGGTTAATGGATTGTATCCGGAATAGGAGTTCTTGTCTTCACCGGCCTGACCGCATACGATACCTGGAAAATCAAGGAAATGGCCGCTCAAGGTATTGAGGGGAGAAAGCCGGCCATCATCGGTGCCTTGACCCTCTATCTTGACTTCATCAACCTGTTCCTGATGCTGCTCAGGTTCACCGGTAACCGGCGATGAGATGCTTAAAGCGAAAACTTTGGGAGTCCTCTTGTGCTTGATCAATCTGTGATACTCTGGATTATTAGTGCAATTCTGACCGTTACGGGTTTGAGTGGTTTGTTGCTGCCGGTTGTACCGGGTGCACCGCTCCTTTTTCTGGGGCTGCTTTTCGGCGCGTGGGCGGAAGGGTTCGCTTACATCGGTATCGGAACATTGCTGATATTGGCGACATTGGCGGCCATGACCTATGTGGTGGAGCTTGCGGCATCCCTCTTGGGGGTAAGAAAGTACGGTGGTTCAAATCGTGCCATTATCGGTGCTGCCATTGGTGGGTTTGCCGGGCTTTTTATGGGAATTCCCGGTATTCTGGCTGGACCGTTTGTGGGAGCTGTGATTGGGGAACTGTCGTTGCAGCGCAGTCTGGATGAAGCCTGTCGGGCCGGCTTCGGGACAGTGGTGGGAATGGCACTGGGCATAGCCGGAAAGCTTGCCATTGGTATCGCGATGATTGGACTGTTTCTGCTAAAGAGATTTGTTTAAAGGCACTCAGAACTTGCCTCCGTTGTATGCTTTATAGTAGGTTAATCACAATTATTACAGGTACATCAATGAAATTCTTTCGAGCCACAACCAGATTTTCAGCTTTGCTGCTGCTCGTCTTGACAGTATATATTGTCGCGCATGGCCTCCTCCTGCCAAAGCATTATTTAATCTCGCTTCAGGAACAAGCCGTCTGCTCAGTTTCTCTGGACACAGACAGCGGCGGCGATGCGGAAACGTGCTTGGGAGACTTTAAACCGCCAAAGCACTCTTTTATTGATTATTCGACCTTTTTTGCTCCCAACAACATACTTCCTGCCTACAATCCTGTTGTTTCCAGACTGCTACCCCACGAACCATTCCAGGCTATCCAGAATGTTTATCTTGATATATGTGTCCCTCCGGATATCATCGCCTGATTTCAGCCTAACACTCACTGACGCTCCATATCAGCGGCCTCCTGCTTTACCGTGGTTGCAGCTTTGCCGCGGGTTTTCTTGCTGTAGATGGTTCTTCGAGGCTTTCATTGTAAGAAAATGACGTCTCTTTCGCTGAAGCAGCACTTGCAAATATAGGCTTGGGAGTTTTGTCGCGCTCCCGGATTATCCGAATCTCAATAAAAGTAAAAGGGAAACTACGATGGAAAACAATCCTATAGCAGTATCATCCACCCCTGATAACACCCTGGTCGGCATTCTGACCGGCAGCCCCAATGACCTGCCAACCGTTGTCAAGGTGCGCGATACCCTGACCGAGCTCGGCATCAAAAGTGAAATCATCGTTGCATCGGCACACCGGACCCCGGACAAGGTCTTTGCCTATCTGGACCGCGCCCACCGCGAAGGGGTGCAGGTGCTGATCGGCTGCGCCGGGGTTGCCGCTCACCTTGCCGGTGTAGTTGCCGGGCATACCCGTTTGCCTGTTATCGGACTGCCGCTGGGCAACGGCCCGCTGACCGGCATGGACAGTCTGCTGTCAACAGTTCAGATGCCGCCGGGAGTGCCGGTTGCTACCGTCGCCATTGATGGATCGCGCAACGCCGCTATGCTGGCTGCCCGGATATTGGCCTTGAAATACCCGGAAATCGACCGGGCTCTTGAGGAAGCCGCCAGGCGGGACCGTGAACGCTACGACCTTACCGCCGACGAGGCTCTGGCAAAACTATCTGCATGAACATGACAAAAAGGGAACAATTACATGAATGACGACATCAGACGGCTGCAGGAAAAAATAGCTTCAGACCTCCGGTTTTTGCTGGAGTGCTTCCGGGAGGTGCTGTTTGAGCTGGGAGAGAAAGAGGTCGCATCGATCATCCCCTGGCGTGACGATTCCTGTTCTTTCAATGATAAGGTTGCTGCCGAGCGGGCGTGTCAGCTCTATTCAATAGCATTTCAACTTCTCGGAATGGTTGAGGAGAATGCAGCGGTTCAGGTGCGCCGCATGGTGGAGAGCGAAAACGGTCTGTCATCCGAGCGGGGTTTGTGGGGCAACACCTTGTTGAAGCTGAAAGCCGATGGCTACACGGAAAACGAAATTGCGGCGAGCCTTGGAGCTGTTCATGTTGAACCGGTGCTGACGGCTCACCCTACCGAAGCTAAACGGGCGTCGGTTATTGCCAAGCATCGTGCGCTCTATCTTCTGCTGGTAAAGCGGGAGAACCACATACTGACACCGGTGGAACAGGGCCAGATACGCAGTGAGATCAAGGAATTGCTGGAACTCCTCTGGCGCACCGGCAATATCTACCTTGAAAAACCTGAAGTGCGGTCTGAACGAAGGAATGTAATCCATTACCTGAAGAACGTATTCCCGGAAACGCTGTCGATCCTTGACAACAGACTTCAGGCGGCCTGGCAGGATGCGGGATTTGCGACCGCCAGTTTTACGCAGCGCCAGCTTCCCCGGCTGAGCAGGACGGTGGCCAGCGTCGGCCCGTGGAACTTGTCCTGATGAGCACTATAGGGCGTGCCCTCGGAGAGCTCTTTGGCGAGAGACCACTGGACGGCCTCATCCGCATGCAAAGGCCCCGGAGGCACGAAACTCAGCGCGGACCAGAGCAAGGCAGCGAGGACGACGACGACTAAGCCGATACGGGAGACCGTGCCCGACTGGTTCGCCGCGTCAGCCATCACACGCCGAAGTGCTTTTGCAACGCCGTCTTGATGTCGAGCGGCACGAGCGCAGCCGACATCGGCCCCTGGGCCTCGCGCCAGGCGTACACGGTCGTCAGGGCGCCTTTCGCAACAGCGCGTTCGCCGACCGCGGCGGCAAAGCCCCAGACGAGCTTCTTGTCGCCGATCTCGATCGGCGTGAGGGAGACGGTGACGAT
>CAJBRY010000287.1 GCA_903958085.1 uncultured Geobacteraceae bacterium | reverse complement strand
TCTCCTGCTGTCCGTATGTATGGAACCAGAGTAACATGAACATACAGAGCATTACCGTGACCACGATCAAAACGGAATTGGCGGATCGCTTCAAGAAACGGCAATGATTCTATGTCGCCAACCGTTCCGCCGACCTCCACAATCGCAACGTCCGCACCCTTTGCATTTTCAATAATCTTGTGTTTTATCTCGTCGGTTATGTGAGGAATTACCTGTACTGTTCCGCCAAGATAGTCACCACGACGTTCTTTTGTTATGACTGAAAAATAAACCTGACCGGTAGTAAAGTTACTTTTCTTTGACAGAACTGCACTTGTAAAACGTTCATAATGACCCAGATCCAGATCTGTTTCAGCACCATCATCGGTTACAAAAACCTCACCATGCTGAAAGGGAGACATCGTACCAGGATCAACGTTGATGTACGGGTCAAGCTTCTGCATTGTAACCCGCAAGCCGCGGGCTTCAAGCAATGCCCCCAGAGATGCCGCAGCCAAACCCTTGCCTATTGATGAAACAACACCACCGGTGATAAATACGAACTTGGTTTTCATGTTATCTGCTCCTGAATATCTTTCAGTTCATTTCTTAAGTTTTTTGTACTGTTCCTGAGCTTTAAGCAGGTCATCAGGAGTATCAACTCCGATAGATTCAAATTCGGTTTCAACCACCCTGATTCTGATGCCGTTTTCTATAGCACGTAATTGCTCAAGCTTTTCTGAAATTTCCAGAAAAGTGGCCGGCATCGCAGCAAATTTCAGTAAAAAATCACGGCGATAGACATACATACCGACATGCTTATAGCATAGCAGCTTGCCACAGCAGAATGAATCATCCTTCAGATCTTTCCATTTATCTCTAAAAAATGGTAGTGGAGAACGTGAAAAGTAGAGGGCATTTCCGCTGTTATCGGTAACAACTTTTACAACATTTGGAGAAAGAAAATCGTGCAGACATTTGATACGGGTCTTGACTGTTCCCATCTGCAGAGAAGCATCTTCGAGGAAAGGCTGGATTGCAAGATCAATCATAGCAGGGTCTATTAGTGGCTCATCCCCCTGGACGTTGACTATTATGTCAGAATCAAGCCCGGCAGCCACTTCGGCCAAACGGTCTGTTCCGGTCTCATGACTTGTAGAAGTCATAATCGCCTCACCGCCAATGGCATTGACGGCATCGGCGATTCGAGAATCGTCGGTTGCAACTACAACTTTACTTATCAGTGTAGATTTGACGGCACGCTCATACACGTGCTGAATCATCGGACGTCCATCAATTTCCGCCAGAGCTTTGCCTGGAAAACGTGTCGAAGCATAACGGGCAGGTATAACCGCTGTAATTTTCATACTGAAGAACCTTTTAAGTTACGGGAATAATGACGAAAACGTCGTAAGTCCTAGGTAGGACGTGACAAGTTACCGCAAAAGCAGGGGGGTGTCAAGGTTCGAACAAAAATTGTGGTGAGAAGAAATACTGAATCAGTCCGCTAGTCCGTTTTTTTTCCTTTTCCTACCATAACCACGCCAGTTGCACTGTTCATAATAATTTTTCTGCCTACCCGCCCGCCTACATCTTTGGCAAGAATTGGAATTCTGAACTCTTCCAGCATTTCAAGCGCCAGGGTAGTGTTTCGCTCACCTATCATAAAGACCTCCAGACCGGTACCTGAGACATTGGCACCTCCAAAGACTTTTGCAGTGAGACTTTCTCGGCGGGCTCCTATTGAGATAACCTTGGCAAGCAATTTTTCCATTGCTATGTTCCCATATTTAGGAGTAGCCAACCCTTCCCCATTCCAAAGTGGAAGCATGATATGATTCATTCCACCAACGTGAACAACCTTATCCCACAAACAGACCGCCACACATGACCCAAGAACCGTGCTTATAAGATATTCAGCAGGTTCGGCAAAAATAGTTCCCGGATAAAGAAAATGCTTGTTAATGGAATTTTCAATTGTCACCGTCCCTAGGCCTCACTCATATCATCAAAGAGGAACAGGTTGCCGGATTCGGCAAACGTGCTTTCATCATCTGAGGCTGTGCAGGGGGGAAGATGAACGGTAAAGAGTGCTCCAGTGCCTGGAGCGCTTTCCAGGCCAATTGTTCCCTGCAAAAGATCGACAAGTGCCTTAGCAACACTAAGACCCAGGCCATGTCCGAGATGGGAACGCGTCGTACCGGTTTCCAGCTGGACAAAACGATCAAAAATACGCCTCTGATCTTCAGTCGCAATCCCGATACCATAATCCCTTACGGTGACCTGTATCCCACCATCTCCAACAATTGCGCAGGAAACTTCCGCCACCCCTCCAGGATGGCTGAATTCGATCGCATTTGCCAACAGATTGGAAATTATCAACTGAAAAAGTGTGCTGTCGGTTGCCACAACTACATCCTCACTGCCAACATTAGCAGTAAAAATCAATCTGACATTTTTGTATGCAGCTGAATGCTGAAAAGTGTCCACAACCTCTTTCAACGTCGTAGAAAGGTGAAACTTTACGCAACGAGGATTCACCTCGCCTGCTTCAAGTTCTGCAGCCATAAAAATGTTTTGCAGCTGAAAATCAAGGGTTGCCGCTTCCGCACCTATCAAAGCTGCCAGAGATATTATTTCCTTATTATCTCCGCAAACAAGGGTCAACTGGTGTGATAGTCCCATAATGGCATTAAGAGGGTTGTTAATTTCATTGCGGATATTTGAAAGAAAGTTGCTCTTCAGAGATTCAGAGCGCTCCAGTCTTTCATTCATTTCAAGGAGTTTACGGTTGACCACGCTCAAATCTGAAAAAGCCTTACGGCTTTGCGCAAAACGGTTGGACAATTCCTCCATCAATGCGTCATCAGTTACATTCATAAACAACTCCAATTCAGATATTGCGTTCTCATTAAACCACCCCTACCAGATTGAAAATTTCCTCTGAAAGAGAATCAGGATCAAATTTCGCAACAAACCTGTTAGCTCCGCACTGTACGGCTTTAAGTTGATTGGATGGATTGCTCATAGAACTGTGCAGGATTACTTTTAAATGTTTAAAATCACTATTATCACGCAAAGTGCGAGTGAAGGTAAAGCCATCCATGCCAGGCATTTCAATATCAGATATGACAAGGTCAACATTGTCATGTTCCCTGGCGAGATATTCAAGCGCCTTATCAGCCGACATCATTGAAGTATTGGAAAATCCCATCTTGTCCAGCACAGATTGCAGCAGCATGATAGCAGTACGTGAATCGTCAACAATGAGAACATGCTGGCCGCTTCCTTTGCCTTCAACTTGCGTCATTGCTGGAGTTGAAAGGTCTTTAGCTATACCGACAACCTGCGACAGTATTGTTTCAATATCAAGCAGCATTATCGCTTCACCGCTATCGGCATAAGCAATGGCAACAAGCGAAACAGCACTAACCCCCTCAGGCTTGTGGATATCTTGCCAACTCCGAGTCAGAAGCGTTTCAGGAGCGTGAACTATAAATGCTGTAAGGCTGCGGTTGTATTCGCAAATTATAATATACGCCAACTCGTCCTTAAACGGTTTTGTCTTTAGGCCAACTGCTTCGGAAAGATCGATCACAGCCAGGGCGTTGCCACGAAAATCCAGTGCCCCTTTCACAGCCGGATGCGAATTTGGCATCCGGTCTATCTTCCGAGGACACTCAATAATTTCGATAATTTTGAAAACGTTGATTCCATAAAGCTGATTGTCAGTCAGGCGAAAGGTAAGCATCTCCATCTGATTTGATTGCGAAAGATTAGAGCGCTGCAGTGCTTCATCAATAGACGATGCCATTTAAACCTCCGTAAAACCAAGAATATTTGATTCAAATCAGCTGCATAATCTCAAGACTTCTGCGGCAATATTCTGAAGAGGCATAATTTTGTTGACGCCACCAAGCTTTACCGCTTCGTGCGGCATCCCATAGACAACACAGGTTGCCTCATCCTGAGCTATTGTAATAGCACCGCCATCATGCATCTCCTTCATACCGTGAGCGCCGTCATCACCCATTCCGGTCATGATTACTCCGACCGCATTCTTGCCGGCATAACGGGCAGCCGATCGAAACAAAACATCAACTGACGGGCGATGCCGTGAGACAAGCGGCCCATCCTTAATTTCTACATAATATCGTGCGCCGCTACGCTTAAGCAGAGTGTGATGATTTCCAGGCGCAATCAGTGCCCTGCCACGAACCACAGTATCATTATCCTGAGCCTCCTTTACTGTAACGCGACATATTGAATCCAGACGTTTTGCAAATGCAGCTGTAAAGTTTTCAGGCATATGCTGGACAATGACAATCCCTGGAGTGTCTTCCGGCAGCATTTCCAAAAAGACTTTAAGCGCCTCGGTGCCACCAGTAGAAGCGCCAACAACAACGACTTTTTCGGTAGTGAGGATCATAGCCTTATTGTTAGGCTTTTCCATGATAACATCGGCAGAATATTTCGGAGAGACCTCTTTCATTGTACGCATTGCCCGCAGAGGGCCTAACTTTGCCGCAGCCGCGCCTTTTACTGCGTCACAGATACGCATTTTAGACTCTTCAATAAACTGTTTTGTGCCCATTTTGGGTTTCGTAATAATATCCACGGCACCATATTCCAAAGCCTTAAGCGCCGTTTCACTACCGCTCTCAGCAAGACTCGAACACATGACTACCGGAATAGGATGTTGACTCATAAGCTTCTGCAGAAAGGTAAGTCCGTCCATGCGGGGCATTTCAACATCCAAGGTAATAACATCCGGAATGATAGTTCTCAGACGTTCCGCAGCCAAAATAGGGTCGGCCGCACTGCCAACCACCTCAATTTCAGGGTCGGAATTTAAAATGTCACACAATGTCTGTCTAACCAGTGCAGAATCATCAATTACGAGCACTTTTATTTTTTTCATGTAGTCTAATCCCCGCTTTATCTGGACTTTCTTGCTCGCATTCGCCGCATATAAACGTCACCACTTCGCGTACAGAAAAACAGTTTGCGTCCCTGCAGTCCTCCAGTATCTCTGGCTGCAATACTAAATCCAAGTGAAGCCAGCACAGATTCCGCTTTCAATACATTCTGATCACCAATATTCTGTCTTTCTGTCTCACTCTCACCCACATCCAGAACCTGTGCTCCACCAAACAGCTTAACTACCAGGTCGGAACCTATGCCGTACTGTATAATTTTTTCATAAATATGCTGCAAAGCGGTATCAACATAGCGCAGATCATTGTCTCTTCCGTAATTTTCAGGCAGCATCGCATGACAAATCGCTCCAAATCCAGAGGAAGGCGAAAACATCGTAACGGCAACACACGAACCAAGAACAGTTGAAACCATAACCGGCTTTCTGGAGACATAAACCTCACCGGGTTTAAGGTAAATATTGTCCATATCTGAGGCTACAATGTTTTTCATAATGCCGTATCACTTGCAACAGCCGAATACGATTTCACTACTCTTTCCTGTACACAGTAGAAGCAACGGCCTTGAAGTCAACATCAAGCCCGCTCAGCGTTTCCGAGTGTCCAATAAAAAGATAGCCGCCAGGCCTTAACTGCTTATGGAATTTTCTCATCAAGGTCTGTTGCGTTGGTTTATCAAAATAGATGACAACGTTACGACAGAAAATTATGTCCATCTTTTCTGCTATGCCAAGATCATCGTCCATGAAGTTAATACGACGGAAAGAGATCAGTGAACGGAGCGGATGAGATATACGAACCAAAGACCTTGATTTTTCACGGCTTCGAGTCAGATATTTTTTCT
>CAJBRY010000286.1 GCA_903958085.1 uncultured Geobacteraceae bacterium | reverse complement strand
CGTTTAAGCATTTTTGTTTATTGTCTTTTGGTTTGCTCATCAGTGCTGCGTTAATGATGGGACCGGGCGCGACTTCTGCACAGGCAGCTAAAAAGGCTGCAACGCAGAAGGCCGTAACCGGGTTGGTGGACATCAACAACGCTTCGCAAAAAGAGTTGGAGGCACTTCCGGGTGTAGGAGCAGCTTCAGCAAAGAAGATCATCGCGTCACGTCCGTACAAATCAGCGGATGACCTTTCCAAGGCCGGGCTAAGCGCAAAAGTAGTTGATAAAATAAAGCCCTTGGTTACAGTTGGTGCAGCCTCGTCTGCGGCATCAACAGCGGTGACGACAGCTGCTAAAGCTAAGGCTGATACTAAAACACAGAAGGCTATTGGCGGACTGGTTGACATCAACAATGCTTCGCAAAAAGAGTTGGAAGCCCTTCCGGGTGTAGGCGCGGCAACTGCCAAGAAGATCGTAGCCGGACGTCCCTATAAATCAACGGATGACCTTTCCAAGGCCGGGCTCAGCGCAAAAGTAATAGATAAAATAAAGCCTTTAGTTACTGTTGGTACGGCATCTGCCGCGGCATCAACCGCAGTAACGACAACTGCAGCGACTGTAGCTGATTCCAAGCCAGTCAAAGAAGTAAAAACAGCCTCTAAATCTGCAGCTACTAAGCTTGCTCCGGGAACAAAAATAAACATTAACACGGCTGATAAAGCTACCCTAGAATCATTGCCTGCAATTGGGCCTGTGAAGGCTCAGGCGATCATTGACGGCAGACCTTATAAGTCAGTCGAAGATATTATGAAGATCAAAGGAATCAAACAAAAAACTTTTGATGCAATCAAAGATTATCTTGTTTTGTGAGGTAGTAAGCCGAGGCCAAGAAAACTGAACCAAAAAAGAAATAATCTGCACTAAGAAAATCTAATAAAAAGGCTACTCCAGTGTATGACTAGGAGTAGCCTTTTTGGTCTACTGAGAACAATACCTCTTCTAAATCAAAGTGCTGAGTAAAAACCATGCTTGGCTTAGTAGTAATATCGGAAGCATCAATTCAAGTCTCAATCATCAGTATAATACATTCATAAATTTTATTGATTTGTAGATGGGTAAAATGATTCCGGTGGGACAGTATTTTTATCTTGCTGTAACACACAAGACTTCGTCCGCTTCAAAAATGCAGGATTTCAATCTGAAATGATTGCAATTATCTTCAATTTTTATGATCAGGAATATTTCTGCCAATAAATCTAAGTTTTCATCTTTTTCATTTTGTTGACTGTTGAATAAATCCCCAACAGATGGGGAATTATTCCCCAATTATTATTTCAATCAAATTCCAACATTATTCGGGTAATTTTATATATCAATGATTTCAATGGTATATATTATTTGAAATGCCCTTTCTGTGTGGCATGCAAGTTGCTAAATTCCCTTTCAGAAATATTATGGAGATTGGCCACAATGAAGAGATCTTTGATGTACATAGTTAGCGTTGCTTTTCTTTTGTCGGCTTTGGCGTTTGCCGCAGATAAACCTTCAACTGTCACAACCAAGGTTGATTATGCGAAAACAAATGCTGTTAAATCACCAAAGATGAATGCAACGGGAAAAGTCATCGAAATTTCAGACAGCTCAATTAAGATAGAGCGCGCCGTAAGGGGCAACGTGGAAACAATGGAATTTGCCCTGGATAAGGCAACTGAAAATATCGTTGTCAATGATTCCGTAAAAATTGCTTATATAGAACAAGATGGCCAGTTGTTGGCCTCAAGGATAGTAAAGGCAGCACCCAAGAAAATGGAGAAAAAGAAGTAAAAGCTGTTTTAGAAAGAGTAGAATTGTTTCAGTATTTACAGCAAGTGGTTTGGAGTCCCTTAAATATATTATAAGGGTGTTATTAAAAAACAAATTTTGAAGGAGGATTTAAGATGAAACGTTTAGTATTGTT
>CAJBRY010000285.1 GCA_903958085.1 uncultured Geobacteraceae bacterium | reverse complement strand
GTGACATCCAGCTAAATTTTGGCGGTGTTCGTGCGCTCTCCGGAGTCTCCTTCGAAGTGTTTCGGGGCGAAATATTCGCGATCATCGGCCCGAACGGCGCAGGGAAATCTTCGATGCTCAACTGCATCAGCGGCTTATACCAACCTCAGCAGGGTAAAGTCCTTTATGAAGACCAGGATGTAACCAGACTTCCGCCTTACGAAAGAACCAAACGCGGCATTGCCCGCTCTTTTCAGAACATCGCCCTGTTTAAGGGGATGAGTGTCATCGACAACCTTATGATCGGTCGTCACCTTCATCAGCATTCCGGACTGATTTCCGGCGGACTGTATTATGGGCCTGCTCAGACTGAAGAAACAAAACACCGGGAATATTGCGAAGAGATTATTGAATTCCTTGAGATACAGAGCATACGTAAATCAATTGTCGGAACACTTGCCTATGGATTTCAGAAACGTGTTGAACTTGCGCGCGCGCTGGCTCTTGAACCAAATTTGCTTCTGCTTGATGAACCTATGGCCGGCATGAACCTCGAAGAGACAGAGGACATGGTTCGCTTTATTCTCGATACAAACGAGACACGCGGAATAACAATAATTATGATTGAACACGATATGGGCGTAGTTATGGATATTTCTGATTCAGTCTGCGTACTTGATTTCGGCAGAAAGATTGCCGGAGGAACACCGGAGCAGGTACAGCAGGATCCGAACGTTATTAAGGCCTATCTTGGTGATGAAGCTCTGGAGGATCACTAAGTGAATTTTGATCTTAACGATATCACGCTTCCAAAACTACTAAAATCCAATGCCGCGACGCATGGCTCAAGAAAGACAGCCCTGCGCAAAAAAGGTCTTGGAATTTGGCAGTGCTACAACTGGGAACAGTATCTTGATAATGTACGCAGCTTGTCACTCGGACTTCACTCTCTTGGTTTCAATGCAGGCGAAAAACTTGCTATTGTGAGCAGTAATCGCCCCGAATCTCTTTTCTCTGAAATTGCCGCACAGGCTGCCGGGGGCATATCCATATCGCTTTATAATGACTCAACACCGCTTGAATTATCCGAGTCAATCAGAAGATTTGACGTCAGTTTCGTGATTGTGGAGGATCAGGAACAGGTTGATAAAATTCTGGAACAGCTTGACAAACTTCCTCAGTTACGCCGGGTCATATACATTAAAAAACGTGGGATGAGAAAATACTGCAACGAGAGACTTCTCACAATGGATTCGGTTCAGGAACTTGGTAGTAATGTATACAATCAACATCCTGATCTCTTCGATAAAATGCTAGATGCAGGGAACGGTGATGACACCGCTATAATATGCCTTTCTTCCGGCACTGCCGGCTCCCCAAAGGGGGCTATGCTCTCTTTCAAAAATCTTATTAGCATGGGAATGACCTATAATGAAGCAGATGCCAGGTGTGCCGGGGATGAATATGTTTCCCTCCTGCCTATGGCATGGTTTGGCGAACAACTCATGGCTGTAGTTGTTCCTCTGTTGACGGCAAATACCGTAAATTTCCCAGAGAAGAACGAAACAACGATGTCCGATTTGCGAGAAATCGGCCCGCACATCATGCTATCCCCCCCTAAAACATGGGAATCCATAGCTGCATCTGTTCGCGTCAGAATGCTTGACTCGACACCATTTAAAAAATTCATGTTCAATACGTTTATGCCGGTCGGAGAATATTATGCCAAAGCTGTACTGGCTGGAAAAGTTCCCTCCTTTTCGTTGCGTTTTGCTCGTTTTGTTGCCGATATTCTACTTTTCAGAGCACTTAGAGACAGACTGGGACTCTCAAATATCCGTTCGGCACTGTCAGGCGGTGCTTCTCTAGGTGCCGATGTATTTAAGTTCTTTCATGCCATAGGAGTCAATCTCAAGCAGTTTTACGGTCTGACAGAAATAGCCGGAATAGCATGCATGCACAGAGACGGCGCAGTAAGGGACACAACTGCCGGAGTGCCTTTAAAGGGGATTGAATTACAAATTGATGAAAATGGTGAAGTACTGTCTAGAGGTTCCGGAATTTTTAAAGGATATTACGGAGATGATGAAGCCACTAAACTCGCATTTACAACCGATGGCTGGCTAAAGTCAGGCGATGCCGGGTATCTTAACTCAGATGGTCATATTACAATAACAGATCTGCTTGATGACATCCTTACTCTGTCAGATAACAGTACATTTTCTACTCAACAGATTGAAAATAGCCTCCGTTATTCTCCATATATTGCCGAAGCAGTCGTATTTGGGGGGCAGGAAACTCCGATTACCGCGCTTATCGGCATTTCAAGCCGCATAGTCGGTAAATGGGCTGGTGACAACAAGCTTTCCTACATGACTTTTGCAGATTTGACTTCACGCTCCGAAGTCATCGATCTTATTGAAGGAGAAGTGCTCAAAGCCAACGCTACATTGCCAGAGTTAGCCCGCATAAACGGTTTTGCAATTATTTACAAAGAACTTGACGCTGACGAAGGGGAGCTAACCAGGACAGGAAAGGTTCGTAGAGAGCAAATAAAGAAAATATACCAAGATCTTATCAAGGCGCTTGGCTCAGATGACAAAATTGTTCCGGTCGATACGGTGATAGAATTTCCCGATGGCAAGTCAGGACACATCAAGACAACAGTAGCCATAAGAAGAACCTAGCCTGTAAGCCAGACAAGTGGAGTAGCAATCATGGATGTCACTTTTCTTCTGCAACTAATTATTAACGGACTCGTTGTCGGGAGTATATATGCTCTTGTTGCAACAGGATTTGTAATCATCTACAAAGCCACCAGCGCTTTGAATCTAGCGCAGGGCGAGTTTCTGATGGTAGGCGCGTATATCTGCCTCAATATTCTCACAAAGCATCAGATACCCTTCTGGCAAGCTGTTTTGATAACCTTTGCATTTTCTGCACTTTTAGGAGTGATTATCGAGCGGCTTATTCTCAGGCCACTGATAGGTTCGCACCTTATCTCGGTTATTATGGTCACGCTGGGGCTTTCAAGCGTCTTGAAAGCTCTCATTCAACTGGCATACGGCACAGACACTATTCCATTTCCAGAGGTATTCCCGAGTGACCCTGTTCAAATCGGCCCGATTCCGGTTTCACAGGGTTACCTGTACGCCATAGCTTGCGTAACTATTCTTGTTGTACTCCTGACATCTTTTTTCAAATATTCAAAAATTGGAGTAGCCATGCGAGCCACCGCTTCAAGCCAGCAGGTGGCCCTCTCCATGGGTATAAGCGTAAAAATGATGTTTGCAATTTCCTGGGCAATCGCGGCAATAGTGTCAGCGATGGGCGGCATACTGCTTGGAACTATTCGTGGTGGAATCGATATGTCACTCAGCTTTATGGGACTAAAAGTATTGCCGGTTGTTATTCTGGGGGGACTGGACAGTATTATCGGGGCGATTGTTGGCGGATTGGTTATCGGGATTCTGGAAAATTTTTCTGGTGGTTATCTTGATCCGGTGGTAGGTGGCGGCGCCAAGGAAGTAGCTCCTTATGTAGCTCTGATACTGATCCTGATGTTCAAACCTTATGGACTGTTCGGTAAAAAGAAGATCGAGAGGGTTTGATGGCTACTATTCATACTCAAGTGAGGCCCTATGCGCTGCGGTGATTTTAAAACATCGTATACTGCTGACATGACAATCTTTGAATCAAGGACAGCCCGCATCATGCTGGTATTTTTCCTCTGCCTGCTGTTCTCTCTGCCATTCTATACTCCGGGGTTTCTGTTGGATATCGTCAACAGGATTGGCATTGCAATCATCGGGGCGGTTGGATTGAATATCCTCACAGGGTTTACCGGTCAGATATCCCTTGGTAACGCCGCTTTCATGGCTATTGGTGCGTTTTCGTGCGGCTATCTCAGCACTAAATTCAATATGCCATTCTATTTCAGCATCCCTTTGTCAGGGGTAATAACAGCATCATTTGGTATGTTCGTCGGTATACCTTCGCTCAGAATCAAGGGCCTATATCTAGCCATGGCCACTTTGGCAGCACACTTCATAGTTGAGTTTATAATTGTAAAATGGGAGTCGGTGACTGGCGGTGTAGCCGGATTATCAATTCCTACGCCAAAAATTGGTGATTTTGCCATTGACTCTGACGCCAAGCTGTTTGTGATGATATTTGTAATTGCTGTGCTGGCTGTTCTTTTTGCTAAAAACCTGTTCAGGACAAAAGTAGGCAAAGCTTTTGTAGCAATTCGCGACCAGGCAATTTCAGCAGAGGTAATGGGAGTCAATATTCTCAAGTACAAACTGCTATCATTTGGCGTCAGTTCCTTCTATGTCGGCGTTGCCGGAGCCCTTGTTGCTTATCAGGCTAAAATCATTTCGCCAGAAACATTTCCTATTACAGTTGCAATTGATTACCTCGGCATGATCATAATCGGGGGCCTTGGCAGCATACTGGGCTCAATTTATGGCGCCGTGTTTATAACTCTTTTGCCGGAATTGCTACGAATGCTAACAACATCGCTATCAGGAACTTTTCCTGAACTAATAAACAAACTGGCTGCCATGAAAGAACTGGTGTTTGGAGCTCTGGTAATAATTTTCCTGATTTTTGAGCCAAATGGAATGGCGGCCCGCTGGCATAGCATAAAAAACTATTGGAAATTATATCCGTTTTCTCACTAATCATTTGCAGCAAAATCATCTCGCTCCATGGCGAAGTGACATTCCAACAGGCGCAGTTCAGACAGAAAGGGAGGTATGTATGAAACTAAGTAAAATTCTGGCTTCATTGGCAGCGGTACTTGTAGCGTCTTCAGCATCATTTGCCGCAGAAACAATTAAAGTCGGCGGATTGTGGGATTTAACAGGTGTGACTGCTGATGTTGGCAAACCGTTTGCCCAGGGTGTCCAGGATGCAATAGCCTACACCAATTCGAAAGGTGGTATTAACGGCAAGCAGGTGGAACTAATCAACGTTGACTACGCCTACAAAATTCCACAGGCTAATGCAACCTATAAAAAGTTCGTAGAACAGGACAAGGTTGTTATGATCAACGGATGGGGGACTGGCGACACAGAAGCACTAAAAGATATTATTTCAAAAGACAAGATTCCGTATTTTTCGGCATCATTTTCCGGACACCTGACTGATCCAGCCAAGACTCCTTACAACTTTTTTGTTGGAGCAAGCTATTCGGATCAGATTCGTGGTTTCCTCCAGTTCGTAAAAAAAGACTTCAGAGGCAAAGGGGCTCCAAAGGTTGCTTTCATATATCCTAATCATGGCTTCGGCAAAGCTCCGATTGAAGCCGGCAAGCAGTATGCAAAAGAACTTGGCATTGAGCTCGTTCATGAAGAAGTAATCCCGGCAAGCTTTCAGGACGTTACATCCAACCTTCTGAATATGCAGAAAAAAGCTCCTGACTATGCTTACGTCCAAACAACAGTCTCATGGTGCGCAGTACTTCTTAAAGACGCTAAGAAACTCGGCATCAAAACCAAATTTTTCCTTGGCAACTACGGTATGACTGAAGCTCTTCCCTTGTTGGCAAAAGACGCTGCTGAAGGAGTTTATGGCATGGCTACACATGCTGCATATGGAGAGAAAGTCAAAGGCATGAAAATCATTACCGACTGGAACAAAAAACATCCTTCAAAAGATGCGCGTGACACCGTTTATGTTCGCGGCTGGGCATATGGACTTACCTGGGCTGAAGGCCTTAAAATTGCCGACAAGAACAAGAACCTGACCGGTGAAGGTGTAAAAAATGCCCTTGAAACCCTGAAAAATTTTGACACTGGCGGTCTGACACCTCCGATAACTTACACATCAACAGATCATCGTCCCACAACTAAAACTACTATTTACGTCATTAAAAAAGGAATAATGTCAAAGGTTGAAGACCAGGAGACACCACGTAAAAAAGAGTGGCTTGGACTATAAGATATTTATTGATGGGGAGCATCCAAATGCTCCCCGTCTTTGACACAAAAGGCGGCAAACATGCTCACCATCAGTAATGCAGAAGTAATTTACAACCGTGTAATCCTAGTGCTCAAAGGACTATCTCTGCATGTACCGGAAGGGAAAATAGTTGCACTTCTTGGCGCCAATGGAGCAGGAAAAAGCACAACTTTAAAGGCTATTTCTGGGCTGCTGAAATCTGAAGACGGAGAGATATCTTCCGGCTCAATTGAATTCATGGGTGAACGTATAAACAATATGGATCCGGAAAATATTGTAAGAAAAGGGATTTTTCAGGTAATGGAAGGCAGGAGAGTATTTGAAGATCTAACGATTGATGAGAATTTAACTGTTGGAGGGCACACTCGAAAAGACTCAACAAGCTTCAAACGCGATAAAGAACTTGTGTTTGACTATTTTCCTCGCCTTCGTGAACGCCGCAATCAATTGTCAGGTTTTCTAAGTGGAGGCGAACAGCAAATGCTTGCCATTGGGAGAGCATTAATGGCAAGGCCTAAACTTATGTTGCTTGATGAACCTTCACTAGGTATAGCCCCCTTGCTAGTTCAGGAGATTTTTCAACTAATAAAAACTATTAACACTGAAGAAAAAACTACCATATTACTTGTGGAACAGAATGCAAATGTAGCATTTAGTATCTGTGACTATGCCTACATAATGGAAGGTGGTCGTGTTGCGATGAGTGGAACGACGGAACAAATGAAGTCAAACGATGACGTCAAGGAATTCTATTTAGGGATAGGTGAAGGCAAGGATAAAAAAAGTTATTGCGATTTAAAGAGCTATAAGCGTAGAAAACGATGGCTGTAGATGCTTGGCCTCAGACGTAATTGGAGATTCAAATGAATATACGAGATATTTTAGTTCACCTTGATAATTCAGCAAACTCTGCCGCGAGACTTGACCTTGCAATAGCTTATGCAAAAAAACATGATGCACGTTTGCGTGGACTTTACTTGGTTACCCATCTCTTCTATGAACCAAGGAATTTGGGCGAAAAAGCAGACAGCCAAAGAGTAGAGATTCTTTTTAATGAGAAAACTAGCAATGCGGGTATTACATCTGAGTGGCTGTTTCAAGACTGTGCCGTTATCGGAATGAATGTAAGCGATCTAGTAACTATGTACGCTTACTATTCCGACCTTATCATTATTGGACAAGCAAATTTGTCCGCACCAGTTATGAACATCCCGGCGGATTTGGCAGAGCGAGTTATATTATCAAGCGGGAGACCAGTTCTTGTTACTCCGCACTCGGGAGTTTTTAAAAGTGCCGCAGATCGAATTATGATTGCATGGAAAGCAGGGCGAGAGTCGATTAGAGCTTTAAACGATGCTTTACCTCATCTAGCAAAGGCAAAAACTGTGATTGTAGTTGAGGGACAGAATTGCAATGAATATAGCGATGGCACACTAGATTCAGTAAAAGACTTCCTGCTTAAACATGATATTCAAGCATCACTCGATATAATCACCTCCGAAAGCTTTCCAATAGGAGATATGCTGCTAAATAACATATGCGAAAAAAAAATTGATCTTCTAGTCATGGGTGCTTTTGCTCCAAATAGACGCGGCAATCTTGAGCTCAGTCCTGTTGCCAAGCACATTCTAAAACATCTTACTAGTCCGGTTTTAATGTCTCATTAGCAGTTCTTTGATTTGAGAATTGGAGTGAATCCTAGGAAATTATCAAGTAATTTGAAGGCTACCTGAAGAATAATGATACTAAACAGAAATGGCGCGGGATTCCGCGCCATTCATGATAGTTTAAATATGCGATAAAAAACTAGGATTCGGGGGTCGGTTCATCAGTCGCCGCCGCGACTTCAACAGCAGACGAAACTGGGGCGCTTTTTTTAGCTTTGACAGGCGCAACTTTCACCTTACTAGGCTTAAGTTCCTCTTCAACTAATTCAATCAAAGATACCGGGGCAGCATCACCCTGACGTACTCCAAGCTTAATGATTCTCGTATAACCACCGAGACGCTCCTTGTAACGTGGCGCAATTGAAGAAAACAACTTCGAAACAACAGATTTTTCACGAATCACTGATGCGGCAAGACGCATTGAATGAAGATCGCCACGTTTGCCAAGAGTGATCATACGCTCGGCAACCACACGAATTTCCTTAGCCTTTGCATCAGTAGTAGTAATTTTGCCATGGTCAAGTAGAGACGTTACCATGTTCCTAAACATCGCCTCACGATGACTTGTCTTCCTTCCTAATCTTCTACCATCACTGTTGTGACTCATATATATAGATTCCTTTCTAAACTAGACAAATCTCGAATATTACTCTTCTTCCTTTTGTTCACCGCGCAAACGAATCATTAATTCTGGATCGGGGAAACTCTCTATTTTCATCCCGAAAGTTAG
>CAJBRY010000284.1 GCA_903958085.1 uncultured Geobacteraceae bacterium | reverse complement strand
TCTAGATTGAAGTTTTCAAGGAAAAATTTTCTGTAACGTTTGTATGTTGCAAGTGACATTTGAGTACGAATATCAATTCCATCGTGCCACATTGAATAGACGCCAACATATCGTAAAGGAAGATCATTTATAACATTTTCAACTAATTCAATGTTTTCAGGGAGATTCATTTTATTAATCACGGTTTTAAACTCCTGTTCAAGTTTTTCATTGGTTAGAAGAGAAAACAAATGAAGGCCAAGATCTTTTAATTTCATTCCCCGCAAAGTTACCTCAAAACGCAACAAAGTTGAAGCAACAGAATACAGCTTATCAAATACAGGGTCAGGAAGGTTAAAAGTATTTCTGTGAGCGATCATTTCAGAAGCTTTTTCATATACCTTGATTGATACTCTTCTTGAACGTTTACCGACATATAAAGTTTTATCATTATCAACTTTTTGATTCTTTCCAGTCATGTATTGAGAAGCGGATCGGAGCCAGAGCTTAACATCTGATGGAGAATCCATGACATAACTGGAAGTAATGTCAAGACGGGTAATAAGAATATTGTCTTTAAGAACTCGATTGATTGTAAAAATATCGACTTGCAGACGTATAAGAACCTGTTTAACAAAGTCATGAATGATAGAGAGAATATCAGGATGGCCGTAGACATTATGACCTTGAAGAAATTTTGTAGGATTGCCAGAAATATATACTCGCCAAATTTCATCTTGAACAATATCTAAAGACCAATCAGGAGAAGCAGGGATTAAAGAACTTTTTACGATTACTTTGTCATCATAGGAACCAAGGACAGAAAGAGGCTTATTAATTTCATATTCAATAGAGCCGTCATTCTTCAAATACATGATTCGTCCATCATGAAATGTTGAAATATCAAGATTGACGAAACCGGAGAACCAGTCACAGAAGGCCATTATTTAACCTCCAGGAAGAACAAATCAAGCTGAGGTGAAAGGGGATAATGCAAACGTTTTTGGATACGAGATAAAAGAAGGTCGTGATGTAAAGTACATTGAGAACAAATCAAATAATCATCAACAGGAAGAACAGAAAAATCAGAAGAACAAATATTACAAGTGACAACAAAATGATTGATATATCTATAAACAGAAGAAGCATAGAGTTTAACAGCTACTGGCATAATTAACCCCCGCAAATATATCAGGTACTTGACATAATATATCTTATGGGACATTTATGCTTAAATCGCTTTACTCCAACAGAACAATTAGCTTGCTTTTTCAATGTTCTATCAGTAATGTACCAACAATAGTAATAATAGACGCGTGAGGAGTTGTATCAAGTATGAGTAATAAAGAAGAAGCTATTGAAGTCGAAGGTACCGTAATAGAACCGCTTCCAAATGCTATGTTTAGAGTGAAACTTGAAAATGAGCATGTTGTGCTTGCTCATATTTCCGGAAAGATGCGTAAATATTTTATTAAAATTCTTCCTGGTGACAAAGTTACAGTCGAGCTTTCTCCGTACGATCTGACAAGAGGTCGTATAACTTACCGCGCCAAATAATTCAATTTTTGCTTTCTATATGAACAGGCCCGTCCGCATTGGAGGGCTTGTGCTGTTTAAAAATACTTATGAGAGAGGTTAATAATGTATTCAGTTGCTGATTTAAAAAAGGGGCTAAAAATAATACTGGATGGTGATCCATACTTGGTTGTTGCATTTGATTTTGTAAAACCAGGTAAAGGTCAGGCACTCTATCGCACCAAAATGCGCAATATGATCAATGGATCTCTCCTTGACAGAACATATCGCTCAGGAGAATCTTTTGAACCTGCCAGCCTTGAAGAACGTACGATGGAGTATCTCTACAAAGAAGGTGAACACTATACTTTTATGGATCAGCAGACTTTTGAGCAGGTTGTAATGGAAGAAGAAACTTTAGGTGACGCAAAAAACTATCTGCTTGAAAACCTCAAAGTTGAAGTAATGCTTTTTGGTGAAAAAGCGATCGGGATCTCACTTCCTAATTTCGTGACTCTGCGCGTAACTAATACTGAACAATGGGCTAAAGGCGATACGAGCGGAAATGATTCAAAGCCTGCCACTGTTGAAACTGGATACGTTCTGCGAGTCCCGCCTTTTATTGAAGAAGGTGAATTGATTGTTATTGATACCCGCAACGGCGAGTATTCGACTCGCGTCAAAGGTTAATTCTGCTTGTTGAAAATAGATGTTCTCCGGTTACGTGCAAAAGCAATAAAAGCAGTTCGTAATTTTTTTTGGAGTAGGGGTTTTCTTGAAGTAGAGACCCCTCTTCTTATTCCTGCCAACGCTCCCGAAGAACATATAAATCCGATACCCACCCTCTCCTCCTGGCAGCTTCAGACATCACCTGAAATTTGTATGAAAAGACTTCTCTGCAATGGTCACAAAAAAATATTTCAGATATCTCATTGCTGGCGTTCTGATGAAAGAGGATCACGTCATTTAAGTGAATTTACTATGCTTGAATGGTACCGTGCTGATTCAGATTATCAAGCCCTGATGACTGATTGTGAAGAACTATTACAATATGTTGTATCTACCTGTTTTGCTGACTGTCACTGTTTTAACCAAAACTCCAAAAAAATCACCTACACGTCTCCCTGGAAGCGAATTTGCGTCCAGGAGGCGTTTTTACGTTTTGCACAAGTTGAAGTATCCGACTGCATAAATAAAGGTCTTTACGAAGACATATTGACGTCAATAATTGAACCAGCCTTAGCCGAGTTCAAGGCACCCGTTATCCTCATGGATTATCCAGTGGAATTGGCAGCCCTGGCTCGAACCAAGCCTGAAAATAATAGAATTGCCGAACGATTTGAATTGTATGTAGGTGGACTGGAGTTAGCTAACGGTTTTAGTGAATTATGCGACCCATTAGAGCAACGCCGCCGTTTTGAAGAGGCAAACAAACTTCGTGTCAATAACGGTCAAGTTATTTTGCCACTGCCCGAACCATTTTTAGATTTGCTCGCAACGATGCCTCAATCATCTGGAATCGCTCTTGGCATTGATCGACTAATAATGCTGATCGCAGGAGTTGATACAATTGACGAAGTAGTGGCATTTACTCAGGAAGAGTTGTGATGTCCCTATAAGAGACCTCTTCGCCTCTGTAGGTACGAAGTGTTAGCATGTCTCCTCTAATTACTACATCATCCGGAAGAATAGCCACCTTACCCTTCCCTCCTGGCAGATCAATAACATAATGAGGTATTGCCATTCCGGATACATGACCACGTAAACCTTTTAATATTGAAAGGCCAGTACGAACAGAAGTTCTAAAGTGAGCCGTTCCCTGAACCAAATCCATTTGGTGTAGATAATACGGTCTGATGCGAAATTTAAGAAGACCGGTCATCAGTTTTCGCATGACCTCAACCGAATCATTTACACCTTTCAGCAGCACAGTCTGATTTCCTAGTGAGATCCCGGCATCAGCCAACATATTGCATGCTAGTTGTGACTCTTCGGTAAGTTCATCGGGATGATTGAAATGGGTATTTATAAAAAGTGGGTGAAATTTCCTGAATATATCACAGAGATCAGAGGTTATTCGTTCCGGAAAAGTAACTGGAGTCCGACTTCCAATGCGAATTATCGAAACGTGAGGTATAGAACGCAAGCTGATCAATACATTGTATAAAGAAGTGTCGTCAAGCATCAAAGGATCCCCACCTGACAATATTACGTCATGTATGGAAGTATTATATCTTATGTACTCGAAAATTTTTCCTAAAGCCTCCTCTCCTATCGGCTTGTCGTCACCTCCAACATGACGCTTTCTCATGCAAAAACGGCAGTATACAGGACAACGATTAGATATAAGCAAAACAACCCTGTCTGGATATCGATGAATTAGTCCTGGAACAGGACTTAATAAATCTTCTTCCAGTGGGTCCGGGCATTGCGAATGATCATCAAGTTC
>CAJBRY010000283.1 GCA_903958085.1 uncultured Geobacteraceae bacterium | reverse complement strand
TACGAAACTGAAATCAGCCGGTTTCACACTTGTGGAAGTGATCATTACGATTGTTATCGCCGCCATTGTCGGGGCGATGCTTGTTACAGTTATGGGTACGTCTATGACTAAAAGTTCGGACCCGATCTTTCGCATGCAGACATCCTTCTCCATCCAGCGGGTTATGGAAAACTTCTTGACTGCTTACGAGAAGTACTATGCCGGTGATCTTCCAGCGCTCCGGGACGCTATTGCAGGAGGAGTGCCGGGAGGCAATGAAGGGGCGACACTGGACAATAATTTTGGGAAGTATACAATTGTGGAAAACCACTTCATCAAGTTCGATGCGAGTAACGCGGAAGTGAATATCAACAGTACTCCGGGTGATCCGGTCTACGGGCGATATCTAAAAGTGACCATTAAAAACAGCAATAATGAAACCCTGACTTATATTTTCGCCGGGTAAGGGATGAAGTGGTATAGGTTTGACTATGAAAAAGATAATAAATAAGCAAAAAGGATTTACGCTGATAGAAATAATTTTTGTTCTAATTATTGTGGGTATTATGTTGGCCGTAGGGGGCTTAGGACTTGTTCAGGTTGTAAAAGGAATGCTCTTTACTAAAATGAATGCGGCCACAACTCAAAAAGGACAGATAGCCATGACGAAACTTGTCAAGGAATTCAGCAATATAAACATTAGCTCGATCACCGCTGCCAATGCCACGTCGATCTCTTTTACCTCTACCAAAAATGATGTTAACAGCTCTCATACGGTAATGCTTTCGGGAAGCACGATCACATTTGATGGAGATATTGTGACGGACCAGGTGAGCAGCTTTACCCTCAACTATTATGATAATTATGATAGTGCAGCCCAAACCACCTGGCAATCTTCACGGCGGATCATAGAAATAACGCTTAAGTTGACGGGGGCAGACGATGTGAAGTCCGAATTCAAAGAGCGGGTGAAACCGAGAAATTTATAGTGAGTGAAAATGGATAAGAAAATTTGGATTAAAAATCAAAGGGGAGCAATTCTGATTACTTTGATTGTGTCGCTTGTGCTCATGGCTGTGCTTGGGAGCGGAATGCTCTATTTTTCAACAACCTCTTCCTATGGGGAGTTGTTTGCTAACCGACAGGAGCGAGCCTATTACATAGGCGAGTCCGGAGCAAACTACGCACTCCAAAAATTTATTACCACTCCTGTCGCCAATGGACCATTTCCCACCCTCACGACCTTTACCCTTAGCAACGGCCAATTCGCCGTCAAGACCTATGACAAGCCGGGTGATCCCACCCATCTGATTATCGAATCAACAGGAATCGTGGAATCTGGTTGGCTGACAACCAGGCAACTGGTTACCAGGAATATCGTCAAAGCGACCGCTGCTCCCCCCGGGATGCCTCCCACAACGACCGATACTAGCGGTGTTCCAATAGGTTTCGATGCAAACGCCACTACACAACCAGATGCCTCAAACAAACTGGATAACAGTTGGACAGTAGTTCCTATTCCACATACATCCTATTCTATAGAAGGAGGTGATCTTTTATTTAAAGGAACAGAAGCCGTGATTAATCTAAACCCAGTTAATGTTAATCTTTGTGAAGAATGGGCAAGCAATGGCAACCTTTCCAGTTATTTTCTGCAAGTGAAGATTAAAAATTCATCTAACCCTCAGCATTTCTTAGTAGGCCTTTCTTTCCGGGTCAGGAATACCTCTGCCACCAGCGACTCCTATGGTTTCTCTTTCTATAGGTATGACCCTGCTAATAATTGTAACCGTGATTGGTGTAATAACGCCTATGGCATCCAGCGGAATTTGAAGGCAAATAACAAAGTCTATGCCGTACTTTGGAAAAGAGTGTCCAATTCAATATACTGTCCTCGCCTATGCAGAAATGGTTTCTTCATATGGTGTTTCAAGTGGTGGTGACTTATTAACATGGCCAACTCTACTAATTCGAGTAAATGAAAGATCTGATGGGAATCATCTCAAGGCATACGTTAAGGCACCCGCAGTCCCTGCAACAGGTAGTATTAATTGGAGTATTTCAAGCTTTGAGCCGGTTTTATGGACCGCGACTTGCACATTGAATTCATGTACTTCGACAACGCCATTTACAGAGGTTGTTGATAACACCTTTTCTTCATCCGGCTTCTGCACAGGCACCACCCAAAATCGGCCGGAAATCGGTGTCCATGGTTTTTACGATACGGATTGCAATAAGTGCCAATTTTTTGATGATTTTGGTGCTTCTGTCCAAGGCACCAGTGGTGGAGGCATTCAATATTGATAGTTATATTTTCGGGGACAGTGAGACACCAGTATCACTACTTCATATTTTATGGCCAATATTTTCAATATTTTCTTGACATACATAGTGAGGTTACCCTATAACTAACCCCAGCGAAAGCAAGTACTTGTCAAAGCCAATCATGGAAGATTGCCGAAAGTCGCAGCGGTAATTCTCCAAACGTAAGATTTGATTTTTTTAAATGGAAGATTTTTATGAAAAAGTTGGTCTTATTATTCTGTATTCTTCTTTTTTTTATTCTTGCCCCCTATGCTTTTTGCCAAGCAATTAACCACTTCCTGAAAGAAGGCATAACACAATATCAGGTTGAGAATTACGAAGAAGCTATTGAAGCACTGGAAAAGGCAAGGACACAGGAACCCAAATCGGCATTGGCTGCCTATTTTCTGGGTATGGCCTACAAACAAACGATGGATTACGACAAAGCATCTGTCAATTTGGAAGATGCTTTAAAACTGAAGCCAGCCGTAAAAGAAGCTCTGGTGGAGTATGTAAATGTCCTTTTTCAATTAGATAAATTAGCCGAAGCCAAAAATTGGATCAAAGTAGCACAAGAGCAAAACATTGCTCCCGCCAATATAGCTTTTTTAGAGGGAATGATTCTGTCACGGGAAAAGAGATATGCGACGGCTATTGAATCATTTGAAAAAGCAAAATCATTGGATAAGAATTTAGCACAGACGGCTGACTACCAAATTGCTTTGTGTTACGTAAATGACAAAAAATTTAAAAATGCTCAGGAGCGTTTTAAGGCAACAGCTTCCTATGATCCCAAATCCGATCTTGCCATTTATGCCCGCCAGTATCTGGAAGCAGTTGAAAACAGTCTTTTCTATACTCGACCATTAAGGATTATTCTGGGCCTTTCCGGTGGCTATGATTCGAATGTGATTGCTAAACCTCGTCAGGAAAGTTTAGCCGGTGGGCAAGGCGATCCCGGTTGCGGTGTTCTTTCACCATCATTGCGAATTGAATATATTCCCCGGTTGGATGGTCCCTGGCTTTTCAACGCCATGTATTCCTCTTCCGCGAACCTGAACGAACATTACGTGCACACTCGTGATTCCATTGTGAATACTTTATCCATGATGCCGGGCTATAATTTCGGACGGTTTTCCGTAAGTATGCTGGGTAGTTATACCAATTATGAACTCCGGACGGATTCCGATATCGTACCTGATGGCAATACCGGCTATAAACATTATGAGGATT
>CAJBRY010000282.1 GCA_903958085.1 uncultured Geobacteraceae bacterium | reverse complement strand
GGGCTCAAAATATGTACTGACATCCCCGAAAACATACCGGAACGCTTTAAAGGCGACCAACTGCGCCTGAAACAGATATTGCTCAATATTGTGGGTAATGCCATTAAGTTCACCAATGAAGGCAGCATAACTGTTTCTGTTGCAACAGAAGGCAAAAAAGATGAGATGACACTCTTGAAGTTCAGTGTGAAAGACACGGGTATCGGCATAGATCCAGAAGCTATGGAGCGAATATTTGCTCCATTCTGTCAGGCAGATCCCTCAACTACACGTAAATTTGGCGGTACAGGTCTCGGATTGTCCATCAGTATGCGTCTTGTGGAGTTGATGGGTGGAAAAATATGGGTTGAGAGCAGCAAAGGTGTAGGAAGTACTTTTTACATACTGGTTCCCTTGTACGAGAATGATGATCCTGAAAAGCAAGATATATCAACGCCGCAACATTTGCAGGAAATCTGGGCGGGGAAAAAGCTTCATATTCTAGTGGCGGAAGACAACGATGTTAATCGAAAGGTCTCAACCACCTTTCTTTCAAAATGCGGCCATACTACTGAAACTGCATGTAACGGTAATGATGCCATAGAAAAGTGGAAAAATGGCCAATTTGATGTAATTCTGATGGATGTAGAAATGCCCGGTATGGACGGTATTGAAGCTACCAGACGCATCCGTGAAGCTGAAAAAGAGAGAGGCCAGCGTACTCCCATAATCGCTCTGACAGCTCATGCTTTAAAGAATGATCAGAACAGGTTCCTCAACATAGGCTTCGACGGATATGTCTCAAAACCTATGAACATATATTTCCTTTTTGAAGAAATTATGCGGTGCCTGCGGATCAACACTGATAATTATAACCATTCTGAAAATTTGACTTATCATGAACCTCAAACTGTCAACATGGAAAAGCTTGCCGGGTTTTTGCAGGAGATGGAACAACTGCTGCAGTCTAATGACATGAGCGTACTTGACAGAATCAACGAGTTGTCAAGGTTGATTCCGGACAAGCACATTTCAGACCGACTTAACCATCAGATTAGACAGCTTGACTCTGCAGGTGCATTAAAAAGCATTGCTGAAGTTTGCGAAATATATGGCATTACCCATTGAACGCTTCATACGATTCATCTAGCCGAGGATTTCCAGTGGATAAGAAAACAATTCTGATTGTTGATGATTCGCCCGAAAACCTGACGATTCTCTATAAGATTTTGCGTGATGACTATAAAATTGTTGGTGCCAGCAGTGGCTCAGAAGCACTCCGGTTGGTGGCAGTGAATAAACCGGATCTGATTCTTCTGGATATCATGATGCCGGATATAAGCGGATTTGAGGTGTGCAGCACTCTCAAGGAGCAGGATTCGCTGAAAGAAATTCCTGTAATATTCATTACCGCACTGGTAGAAGAGGCCAACGAAGCACGAGGATTTGAAGTCGGAGCCGTTGACTACATCACAAAGCCTTTCAAGCCTTCCATCCTGAAGCATCGAATAAATACTCACCTTGAGTTGAAATCCCAAAAGGATTTATTGCAAAAAAGTGATGAGCGTCACCGCGCCATACTGCAAACCGCAATGGATGGAATCTGGCTGACAGATATTCATGGACGTCTTTTGGAGGTCAATGAGACTTATTGCCGCATGAGCGGCTATAGTTCAGCAGAGCTTTTGACAATGAATATTGCTGATATAGAGGCGAAAGAATCTGCGAAGGAAACTGAGGCACACATAGCTGAGATTATTGAAAAGGCTCAAGGGCGTTTTGAATCCGTCCATCATCGTAAGGACGGTACTGAATTTGATGTCGAAGTAAGTGTTCAGTTCCGCCAGGTTAATGGTGGACAGTTTGTTGCTTTCATTCATGACATTACCAAGCGTAAGCAAGCTGAAAAAGAGCGACAGCTACTGGAACTGCAGTTTCAGCAGGCTCAGAAGATGGAGAGTCTAGGAGTGCTGGCTGGTGGCATCGCTCATGACTTCAATAATATTCTGACTATAGTAATCGGCTATTGCGAACTGATAAAAATGGATTCTCACAATAAGCTTGAACATGTAGATCAGATACACAAGGCGGCGGAACGTGCAGCGGAACTATGTCGTCAGATGCTTGCGTATGCTGGAAAAGCACAGATTGCGCAGGTGCAGGTCAATATGAATCCGCTGCTTGCTGAGATGGTTGCCTTATTGAAAACCACAATCCAGAAGAATGTGGAGTTAATGTCAGATCTTGCGACTGACATACCAATATTTTACGGCGATGCCAGTCAGCTTAGCCAGGTTGTCATGAACCTGATAATCAATGCTTCTGAGGCAATCGGTGATACTCCGGGCAAGATTCAAGTATCGCTGGTTAGGTGTGAAATCAAGGGAGATCAGACGCTTAAAGACCATATTGGTATGGCGATACCAGCTGGATGGTATGCATGCCTTGAAGTTGCTGACGACGGTTGTGGCATGGATGAAGAAACCAGGAACCGACTATTTGAACCATTCTTCACTACTAAATTCGCGGGGCGGGGCTTGGGGATGTCAGCGACGCTCGGAATTATCAAGGCACATAATGGCGCCCTTCAGTGTTTCAGTCAACAAGGCCATGGCACAACGTTCAAGGTTTACCTGCCAATACAGTTACATGAAATCTGCAAGCCGGTCATAACGAACCATGCCGCGCCAATTCAATGGCAGGGTAGTGGTGTTGTGCTGCTCGTAGAGGACGAAGCACAAATTGCCTTCCTCGCTAACACGATGCTGACCCAGATGGGGTTTAATGTCATTGAAGCGTCAAATGGTAAGGAAGCGTTGGCTTTGTATCATAAGCATGCGTCAGATATTGTGCTTGTTTTAACCGATATGGGGATGCCGGTCATGGATGGTTACGCGTTGTTCCGTGAGTTGAAAATAATCAGCCCCGAGCTTCCGATTGTCATTTCCAGTGGTTTTGGCGATACTGTCGTCACAATGCGCATTCCGAGTGAAGAGATTGCAGGGTTGATCAGTAAGCCTTACCGTTATGACCAGTTACGGGACGTTCTTAAATCTGTGATTGAGGGATAAGATCAGCTCATGTTTGAGCGGGAAATTTACTGATTTGCAGAAGATCTAACCCATATTTCAGTCCGAAATTCTGCCCAGAATGAAAAATCTGGTTAAATTTTCATAGTCGCCAGTCTGCGGAATGCCGACGCCTTAATGGCTGCAAAGACAACAACACCCTTCTCAATTCCGAGTTCTCTTACAGCTTCCTGAACGATTTCTGCAACGAGTTTCATGTCACCGCACTTCAACTCCACCCCAATTTTTAAATCACTTTCAAAGAGTTCCGATACCTTACATTCAAGCAGATTGCGTGCACTGATTGCCTCCGGGTGTTTTTTAAAAAGAATGATGTCTTTTGAAGACAGCTCGAACAGGCCGTCAACTGTGCCACTGTTGCCAGCAGATAGAAGCAGTTCGGTTCGGCCCCACCGGTAAGCGCACATGCCGTCTCGTTCGGTCATGTCATCAAGCTGAAGCAGATTGATATAACCGACCGGACTCTGCCCCATCCGATTGCGCGAAAGCTGCTCGCTTGAAGTCTTGTCAATCATGGTGCCATTTTCAAATGCCAGCACCGTATCAGTCATGAGACGCATCTCTAGCAACGAATGGGATATAAACAGATAGGGGATGCCAAAATGTTCACTGACACTCTTCAGATAAGGGATGATCTGGAAGCGAAGTGCATCATCAAGAGCGGAAAGAGGCTCATCCATCAACAGCAGGCGCGGGTTCGCCAGAATGGCTCGCCCCAAGGCGACACGCTGTTGCTGACCACCTGAGAGTGTACCGATGTTTCGCTCAAGTAGTTCTTCAAGCTGTAAAACCGGTACGATGCTGTCCAGATGAATCGAGCGATGCGCTACCTGGCAGCGATTGTAACCGTAGAGGAGGTTATTCCGGACATTCAGATGCGGAAACAGGTCGTGTTGCTGGAATACCATGGCAATGCGGCGCTGTTCGGGCCTCACGTTGATCTTCCTTGCACTGGAAAAAAGCGTCTCACCATCCAGAAGTATCTCACCGTAATCAGGCTTGAGAAACCCTGCCAACATCGCCACAAGCGTCGATTTACCGCTGCCTGATGAGCCGAAAATCCCGACCCGTTCACCGGTAAGTGAGACATCGGCAGCCAGCCGGAAACCGGGGAAACTTTTCTGTACGTTCAGAACAAGATTCATCATATTAATCTCTTTTTCCTTTATCCGTGCGCCAGACATAGAGAGCCAGCAGCACCAGGAATGAGAACACAAGCATAATAGCCGCCATGTTGTGCGCAGAGCGGTACTCCAATGCCTCCACATGGTCGTAAATCTGGACTGAAGCGACACGGGTGACTCCAGGAATGTTGCCGCCGATCATCAGGACTACGCCGAATTCGCCGACCGTATGCGCAAATGTCAGGATGGAGGCGGTCATAAAGCTACGCCGTGAAAGCGGCAGAACTACTGAAAAAAAAGCGTCCATCCGGGAAGCTCCCAGAGTAGCGGCTACTGCCAGCGGACGCTCACCAATTGTTTCAAATGCGTTCTGTAAGGGCTGAACCATGAAAGGAAATGAGTAAAAGACCGAAGCCAGCACCAACCCCCAGAAGGTAAACGGCAGGTTGCCAAGCCCCAGTGCTCTAGTCAGATGACCAACCGGACCGTTGGGCCCCATGGCAAGCAACAGGTAAAAACCAAGCACCGACGGCGGCAGAACCAACGGCAACGCCACAACTGCACCAATCGGCCCTTTTACCCATGAGCGGCTGCGCGCCAGCCACCAGGCGACCGGCGTTCCAACAACCAGCAGGATTGCGGTTACCACTGTTGCCAGCCGTACGGTCAGCCAGATTGCCTGAACATCGCTTTGATCAAGAAACATAAGAGCACCCGTCAGATATCATATCCGTAGGATCGGATGATTTTCTTGGCTTTATCACTTTTCAGATACTCCAGCAATGCTCTGGCTGCGGCGTTGTCTTTTCCGGTGGCAAGCAGTACTGCGTCCTGGCGGATGGGAGAATGCATGGCACCTGGAACAATCCAGGCCGACCCGCTGTTGATTTTGCCATCCTGCATAACCTGTGACAAGGCAACAAACCCTAACTCAGCATTACCAGTGCTGATAAACTGAAAAGTCTGGGAGATGTTTTCACCCTGGACAAACTTTGGCGCAAGAGTAGCCAGCAACCCTTGTTTTGTCAGCACTTCTATGGCAGCAGCACCATATGGCGCCAGTTTGGAACTGGCAATTGCGATCTTGCTAAATTGTCCCCTGCGCAGCACCTCACCTTTGGCATCGACAAACCCTGATTTCGGCGACCACAGCACCAAAGTCCCGATTGCAAAGGTAAAACGTGAGCCCGGAACAGTCATACCATCCCTTTCCAGTTGTGCAGGTTTTTCATCATCCGCAGAGAGAAACAGCTGAAAAGGAGCTCCATTCTTGACCTGCGCGTAAAACTTGCCGGAGGAACCGTACGAGAGCACAGACTTATGGCCGGTTTCCTTGTCAAACTCAGCAGCGATCTGTTTCATTGGTGCAGTGAAATTTGAAGCTACTGCTACGTGTACATCAGCAGCCTGAACGACTGAGGTAATGAACAGCAGATAAATAGGAATATACAATACTTTGGATAGTTTCATGGTTATGTTTCCTATAGTTAATGACGATGTCGCACCGTAAGACTGCCGTTGATCAACTGACTCCGACAATAACGCTGGATGCTTTGAACAGCACGCAGGCATGACCTCCAACCTTCAATTCAAGCCGTTCGGAACTGCCATGGGTAATAACTGCGCTGACAATATTGCCACCACCGATTTCAACGTCTACTTCTGTGTTGACCGGCCCTTCGATGACCTTGGCAATAGTTCCACAAAATACGTTACGGGCACTGATTTTAGCGTCGTGAAGATCGGTGCCTACGATGACGGAACTGGCTTTAATTATGGCATAGGCTTCATCACCGACTTTTAAAGCCAGATTGTCAATCGCACCATTGGTGACAACTGCGACAAGCGGAACGCCCCCCTTAAGTGACATGGTAACTTCAGCGTTCACCGCCCCTTTTGTTATAGCTGTCACATTACCTGCAAATGTATTACGTGCACTGACTTTCATGGAAATCCTCCTCAGAAATTGGTACAGGCCTTCTGCATCACCGAGCCTGCTCTCCAGGTTACTCAGAAATTTACTGTGTTCTTCCTGGATGGTTTTAAACTGCTTAATCACCTTTTTACCTTCAGCGGTCAGACTGGTGCCGCCGCCACCTTTACCCCCGGTCGAGCGATCGACAAGTGGGTGTTCCGCCAGATTATTGATCATATTGACCGTATCCCAGGCGGTTTTGTAACTAATGCCAACGCCTTTGGCAGCCTTAGTTATAGATCCAAGTTCATCTATTTTTTCCAGCAGTAGAATTTGAGCTCCTCCGAGATATTCCGAGCCTCGCTGGTGAAACCATAAATTTCCTGACAATCTGGTGTTATTCATTTTATTGTTTCGTGCCATATCGCTAACTCTCCTACTTTATCAACCTAATTATTTCACGATATATGCCAAAGAATAAATGGTAAATATAGTTATTATTACAGTGTCTTGCAATCATACTATTTTAATCCTTATATTCAAAACTATATAACGGTTGTTCAACAAATATACAACAGGTGAAAAATACGGCAATAATGTTGCAGACAGTAATTGCCTCAAGAGAGGGAATGGCATGGATACAGTTGACAGGGACACTGCAAAAAAACTATTCGACTACTACCGCAAACATCGCGACGGCATTAGAAATAAGCCTGAGATGGCATCAGTCTGCCTGATTTGCGTATCGGTACATATTATACCGAAAGCAGATAATGCTCATAAATTAGTCTGCCGCGATTGCGGATTTGCCTTTTATCGTTACAGTTGTGCTGTTTGCGGAAAAACAGTGGACGGACGTGACCCGAAAAATCCGGGGTGCCAGAAGTGCGGAATAAGAATCTGCAGTTGTGGTGAGTGTGGATGCCGGCCGGAAGGCGATATTTCAGTGTGAGGACAGCATATGCGTAGTCTTTTGATATTAATAGTGTTATTTGTTTTCGTTAAGTCTGCGTATGCGTTGACACCGCTTCCAGATAGTTCTCCCGGTTTCTTTTCAGGTGAATGGGCGGGTGCCGGATTTCATGGTGCTTACTGTTATCTTAACCTGAATACCGATGGACGCGGCTTGGTACTCATTGACAACGGAGCAGGCGACTGGCTCGCTGCGCGAATCCATTGGCGAAATAAACAACAATCAGTCGAGGTTGAAGAAATCATACCGTTGCGAACTTCAACTCAAATGCGTATTATGCCATTGGAGTTATTTACGCTAAAAACAGGGTTCAATCAGTCATTAAAACTCAATTGGAACAGTAGCTCAGAAGGATGCAATCTACTGAAGATTGTACAAACAGCAAATCTTTTAAACCAGGCCCGGAATGTTATGAATAAGCTAAAACCTCAAAAGAGCTCACAGTGAAACCGGCTGGCAAGTTTATTTGGATAATGCGTGTTTCATGGCCACTCCTCGGTGGAGTATGGGGCTTCATTGTCGGCTTTGGCGGATATAAAAGTCTGCCTCATAACGCCGACAGCTTTGGAACAATGATCGCTCAAGGTTTTTTCATTTCAACAGCAATAATCGGCCTCTTTGCCGGAATGATAATTGCTATGCTTGTTGGTGGATTAACTGAAAGGGTGTTACGTTTACTTGATATGCATATTAGCACAGCGGTATGCATAGCAACGGCTGTGAATGGACTGGTTATCTGGCAACTGGTCGGAATCGTACAACACAGGTATCCCGGATTACGCCACCCTGTGAATAAAAGCCTTACAGATAAACCCATACCAAAACCTCAACAATATAATCCCTGTGCGCAGTCACCTCCAGCTGAAAACTCTAAAGAACGTGCAAACTGGGACGCAGAATGCCGCTGAGTTAATATTAATGAAATCCAGATTTTACCTTCAGGAAATTATTGACAAGAATCTGGCTGATGGCACTGTATATTTGCTGCTGATCGGAAAATTCTGTCACTAACTCTTCTGTTCTAACAGCAGTCTCTCTATTCCAATCAGACCAATTACGCAGGATCGACTCAGTGACTTCAGGGTGAAACTGCAACCCCCAGGCTGACTTTCCGACACGAAACGCCTGGTGCGGACAAATTGCCGAAGCAGCGAGCAGGACACCGGCATCCGGGATATCAAAGCTGTCATGATGCCACTGAAATGTGCTGAAAGTATCTGAAATTCCAGCAAAAAGCCGATCATTTCCCCCTTCTTTTGTTAGTGACACGTTCTGAGTTCCCAACTCCTCCCAACGATTCGGGACAACCTTTGCTCCAAGCGCAGCAGCGAGCAGTTGCCCGCCAAGGCAGACGCCAAGATAGGGGATATTTGATGAAACAGCTTCGCGGATCAGATTTTTCAGTTCAGACAGAAAGGGATGACGCGCGTCATCATTTGCACCCATTGCACCGCCAAGAACGATGAGAGACGAAATATCATTAACATCCGGGAGCCGTTCTCCACGATATGGATGTTTAACAACATAAGGGATTTTCAAAGAGGCAAGTATGTTTCCTGGAGGAACCTCAGGGTCATTTTGAATAATATGAAGCATTTATTATCCCGTTAAAGATGGAACTACTTATTGAGTGATTACAAGAAAACGGTTATCGAAGCAAGTCTCAAGATGGGGGCTCACCTCCTTCCACGCAAGTCCTCCTCCGCCACAGCCTGGACGTGGAACTATAATTTTCTTCCATCTAAAAAGATCCGCCAGCAGACGTAGTTCCATAGCAGACCGACTAATAATCTGTAAGTCAGGTATTGACCATGGAGTATCTTCCACCGGAAATGTTACTATTCCATTACCAAGATAAAATACATGATTACCACTTTCGATAAGCAGTCTGCCCAGTTTTTCTGCAAGTCCTGCCTGTCTGCTTGCAGCCTGACGCGCCACGCCGCGACCCAATATCGCTCTGCCGTCACGAGTAACAGATCCATTCGTGGTTATTGCAATAATACTGGTTGCGGCGTAATCCCAAATATTACCTACTGTCTCAAGCATTCCATGGCCGATCCCTGTAGGTAATCAAACACTTCCTCGCGGGTGGTGAGAAAGCGTGGCATCTGATTCAGCAGATCTTCCAGGAGGTTCAGGACAGCGCCGTCCTTGCTTTCGAGCCTGTCCATAACTGCCGACATCATCGGCAGTATTTCGTAAAGGTCGTCGCGGTTGAAAGGCGAAGGATCCGGTAAGCCGGTAAACTTTGGCTTATCACGATTGGCAACATCACGCTGGTATTTAAATTTGAAATCAGATGCTTTGACGATAACCATAATTCACCTCTCAATGTCCGCTACAGCCGCCGCCACAACCACCACCGCAGCCTGGCTTTACAACATCAGCAGCTCTGGGTTTGGCGCATAATTTTAGAGAAGACCTGTCAACATACCAGGCTTCATCAACCATTTTCCCCTGCAGCTCGTCCTTTTTGACCATCATCAGCACCCGCATTTCGGTAGTCTCCAAAAGCTTTGCCGCCTCTGCAATAGGTACATAATTAGTTCCTGCTACGCACATGATACCCCCCTTACGCTGCCTTCGGCAGCATTTCTTCGTGACGATAGATAGACATCAACTCACCGTTGGTCAGATCGCGCTTCCGTTTGCATGACATAATACGGGTGCGCTCCAATAGAGGCTCTGCCTGTTTTCTACCGACAACAATGCCCATATTCCTATAGCGCTCAATCAACCCACCGGTACCGGAATGTTTGCCGATGATAATGCTCCGGGTCAGGCCAACTTCTGCGGGATCAAAACCTTCATAGTTATGAGGATCCTTAATAACACCATCGGCATGTAAGCCAGATTCGTGGGCAAAAACACGCTCGCCTACTACAGGCTTGGAAACTGACAGCGGGCGCTGAGAAGCCTTGGCGACAAAAAGAGACATTTCTCTGAAACGGTGTGTATCTATACCGGTTTCGATACCACAAGCGTGTTTAAGCCCCATCACTACCTCTTCGAGAGCGGCGTTACCGGCACGCTCTCCTAGTCCGTTGATTGTGGTGTTGACAAACTTGGCACCGGCACGAATTCCGGCGATGGCATTGGCAGTGGCCATGCCCAGATCGTTGTGAGTGTGTACCTCAATGTCGACTTCAGGTACCGCCGCACGTAGCAAGGCCACTTTATCGAACATGGTAAATGGATCCATAATGCCAAGGGTGTCGCAGAAGCGAAAGCGGTCTCCACCCATTGAGCGAGTGATTTTCATCAATTCCACGATAAAATCTGTATCAGCACGGCTTGCATCCTCACCACCTACCGAAACATAGAGATTGTGCTGCTTGGCAAAGCCGAGGGCAACGCGCAACTGTTCCTTGACCGACTCACGATCTTTGCGCAGTTTATGAAATATCATCTGGTCCGAAACCGACAGCGAAATGTCCACCGCCTGCACACCGCAGGCAATACTTGCCTTAATTTCAGGCACCAGTGCCCGGTTCCATGTTATCAACCGGGCATTCAAACCAAGATCTACCAGAGTGCGAATGCTGATCTGTTCGTCTATGCCCATGGCAGGTATACCGCATTCAATCTCCTGAACGCCGATAGAGTCAAGCATTCGGGCAATAGCTGTTTTCTCACGTCTGGAGAAAACTACTCCGGCGGTCTGTTCACCATCTCTAAGGGTCGTATCATCGATAATAACGCCACAATTTTTACTCATGCGTTCCATAATAGCCTCCCAAATGCAAAAAAAAACGCATCCCCAGATGGAGATGCGGCGCCTGTGCCGTTTCAATAATTCTATCAAATACATTTGCATTGGGTGTGCCAAGACAAAATATTGTCTTGATTAAGGTAATATATTCTCAGAGGTCATAAAATCACCGATAATGCTTACTGTATACCGAATATCGAGGCATGTTTGTCGTAGGCGTCAAGGGTTTCGAACATGGTATCGCTAACGTGAAAAAGAAAAAGGCACTTTGATGTGTAAAGTCAAAGCGCCTCTTTTATTGGTGATGTATGGAATGTTTATTATTCACCCCTCGTTATATTGGAAAGATTTTCTCAAATCACTTCATGACACTAGATGGAAGTTTTTCAACACTTGCAGTAGTCTCGACTTAGTCACTGGTTTTACAAGATATGAACTTCCTCCTTTGTAATAAGATTCCATAACGGTTTTCGGGTCATTTGAAGCCGATAGTATAATAACTTTGACTTGTGAGCAGGTTTCTATTCCACGCTCTTTTTCAATTGCTCTGATTTTGGAGAGTGCATAGTGACCATTGTATATCGGCATAGATACATCCATAAGAATTAGATGGTATGGGTTCATATCGGTCAATGCTTTTGAAAATAAACAAACCGCCTCTTCTCCATTTGAAGCAACATCACAATCACATATTGATATAAGAATTTCTTTATGTAACTCACGCGAAAAGGCGTCATCATCAACAACAAGGCTTCTCATCCAGATTATCCTTTCAGCCCGATATCATAGCCGGCCTAGAATTTAAGCTCAAAATCCAATAAATACAGGGAATATAAGTCAGATTATGTGAATGAAATTTTAACGGTCAATTAATTGGTCTGTAGTTCAGTACAAAATCTGTAATCAATCAATTTTGATGATTTCAGACAATCTTGATGCTTGATTAGGAAACAGATCGGCAGGTACTTTTTCTCGTCCTAATGCTTTAACTATTATCATGCGCGCGCAATCTTCAAATTTGTCGCGGCAGTACTTGTCCTTTAGAAGTTCAGCAGTAGCGGGTCGATTTGCCATCTTGTCGTTGAAGAAGATACATCCGCTGATTAAATTGCACTCGCTCATTAGGTTGCTCCATTTCGATTGATTGAAGCTGCTTTTTAGCATCGGATTTGATGTTACGTCAATGATATTTCTATCAGTATGAATTTACGGCTTTATGAGATCGAGTCAGGCATGACAGGCATTTGCGTTGAGGAGAGATCAGTCTGAAATTGCTGGTATAACTGACAAATATTATTGAGTTCGTGCTGCTTTTTAATGTGAATTTATCCTGTGATAGACTGACGTTTGGCGTGCGCCTGTATCCAAAGTTTTGACTGTGGATAGATCGAACATCATCTCCTGTCACCTTAAAGTGCAGAAATTTGTTGGCTGAATTTAGATACAAATCAAATCACATTCCGATATCCCACTTGTAATTTATAACCCTAAAATATCCACCACATGCTATCCACAACTTCCCATCGTTGCCAGGCCGTAAAGCATTTCAGGTCGGTATTCCGGTGCTCTTCCGGCATACATCAGTATATTTTGACCGACAATAGTCATGTCGAAGCTTTCATAAAGCTGATGAGCCGACTTGTTTGAAAGTGGCGCATCCACAAAATATTTAGTACCTGACGGAATAACTCTAATAGCGTCATTGAATATGCGAAGAGCACCGTCTTCATTATCTGAAATAAATGGCGCCAGCAGAACGTCGCAGCCACTTGGCTGAAGCACTAAAAAACCTGATTTTTTCTGTATCAGCACGCCTCGCCCTGTAGTTACATTTAACAAGGCATCACGTCGGTCGCCCCAGACTTTACAGTCAATGCTGCTTAAAGAGTTACTGATTGATCTGTTATCACTATCATCATATGGTAGATCGGATATTGGAGCAATCGTTCCGGCCCAGCGAGTAATAGTGTCCATATTCTGAAAACCGTATTTTTCATAAAGCCTTTTCCCTGATTCCGAGGCGGTCAGCCAGAATGTTTCAACTCCCTCCGACCGCAGTGAGCCAAGAGCTGAAACGAACAGTCTTTCACCGACTCCTGCACCACGATATTTACTCTCGACAATAAGGTTTCCGATCCAACCGCTCCTGTCATGTCGAAGCGCTGTCACATATCCAGCTCTTTCGCCGTTGCCTCTTTTTGCTGTGAAGCACCCATTTGAATATTCAGACAGGAGAAAATCAAGTTCCCACTGTTCCACCACCCAGTCTTCACTCTTTGCAAGTTTGAGGAAGTGAACTATATCGTCTCTTTTAAAAGACTCGATCTTCATGGTGATGAACAGGCATCTTCAGCAATTGTCATGTTTAAGTCCCGGCCTATCAGTCCGATTGCATCTGCACGACACTGTTTGCAATGGGCGAACTGGCCGATAATTTCTTCGTTTGCTTTCCGTATTTCTGCAAGGTACTCCTCGCTGGGCGGGGAAACGTGCGCCAAATCGGCCTGAGGAATAATCGGCATGATATTCATGACAAACGCTCCTAGCTTTTTCACCCGCTCAGCAATCATAGAAATCTGGCCGTCGTTTATTCCGGGGGTCAATACTGTATTTACCTTGATCGTTAAGCCGAGTTCACCCGCTCTTTTCAACCCTTCAAACTGGTTGGCAATAAGAATTTTTGAACCGTCCAGACCAGTGTAATGCTTGCCGTGATAGATAACATGACCATATATCTTTGCTCCAACTTCAGGATCTACAGCATTGACTGTAACGGTCAGACTATGCAGTCCGATCTCATAAAGACGGTCTATTGATTCCGGCAGGAGCAGTCCATTGGTACTCAGGCAGAGCATCAAATGTGGGAACTCATCTTTGATCATCATGAAAGTTTCAAAAGTTTCTTCATTGAAAAGGGGATCTCCAGGGCCAGCAATACCTATAACTTTGATGATCGGCCCGACCACCGGGCTTGCCATAACCTCACGCACTTTTACTATCGCCTCCTGCGGTGTAAGGATTCGACTGGTAACTCCTGGACGTGATTCGTTGGCACAATCATGCTTGCGGGAACAGTAACCGCACTTGATGTTGCATTTGGGGGCGACGGCAAGATGCATCCTTCCATTTTTATGATGGTTGCCGCCAAAACATGGGTGGCCCTGAATCTTGTTTTTCATTTCGCAGGCTGTTGCCATGATGAGCTCTCCTTCCAAAAATATAAAACGCCCGCAGGAGCAATCCCACGGGCGTCGTTGCCGGCTGAGTGCTACACTGGCATAAGCCGTGCCAAATTCATGAAACCTCCCACAGAGTCAGATAGAGCGCAGAGAAGCCGACAAATTATAGATCCAAATACATATTTAAAATTAATCCACATTTGACAAGCGCCCTGCATCGATCACAGTTATGCCGTATTTTTAAGCAATAACCGATTTACAATGCACTGGTTCATAATTTGCAAAGCTCAGTTACTCTGTGTTCTCAGTGACTCTGTGGTAAGAAGTATTCTAGGGAGCACTTATGTTTTATAAATATAATCTTGAAGATATAAGGGATCGTGCCCGTGCAGCCTTTATCGGCATGGCAATTGGAGACGCACTTGGTGCTACGGTTGAGTTTATGACCGCAACAGAAATTGCCTCAAAGTACGGCATGTTCAAAGAAATTATCGGGGGTGGCTGGTTACGTCTGAAACCAGGCCAAGTAACTGATGATACCGAGATGGCGCTTTGCATCGCCAGGGCCATAGTCAAAAGTCAGGGGTGGTCTCTCAGGGCTATTGCAGACAATTTTGCAGTCTGGCTGAAATCACGACCGGTGGACTGCGGTGATACCTGCCGCAAGGGAATCCGCGCATATATTCTGAAAGGACAACTTGAATCGCCACCTAACGAATGGGACGCCGGGAACGGTGCAGCCATGCGCCTTCTACCTGCGGTTCTTTTCTCAGTTCCTGATGGAGAGCTTCTGAACAGGTATATTATCGAACAGGCGCACATCACCCACAACAATCCAGTGTCTGACGCTGCTTGTCTCTGCCTCGGTCAACTCCTGCACATGTCGCTTTGCGGAGCAGAGAAATCACGTCTAAAGCGGCATGTGGAAGGGCTTGTAAGCAGATTTCCAGCCTTTGCGTACGTTCCATATAGAGGTTTGGCCACTGGTTATGTTGTTGATACTATGCAGACTGTGTTTAACTGGTTTTTCCGGGGAGCAAGCTTTGAAGAGTGCATGATTGGAACAGTCAACCAGGGTGGAGATGCCGATACAACAGGTGCAATCTGCGGAATGCTGGCCGGCTCCTATTACGGGATGGATTCAATACCGAGGCGTTGGATAAAAAAAATGGACACCAGGGTAATATCGGAAATAGAATTAACAGTAGAGCGTTTGATAACTGAAAGTCCGGCGGGAAGAATGATGTAACCGCCTTAAGGGCCCTTCAGAATTGTATTTGCTACCTGCAGCAATGTTTTTCGCTTATCCATCGCACTCTTCTGCATGATGCGATAGGCATCCGCTTCAGATATTCTATTTCGCTCCATTAAGAGTCCTTTTGCTTTTTCAATTATTTTCCGATGTTCAATTAACTCGCGCAGGTCATCAATTTTTTCTTTCAGATCTTCAACTTCCTCCACGTGCTGTAGGGCAATCTCTATGGCCGGCAACAAATCCTGCTGTCTTAGAGGTTTGGTTAAATAAGCGGCAATTCCGCTTGCTGATGCTCGTTTTACAGTCGCACTATCACATACACTCGTTAATAAAAGGATAGGGATTTTCAGCTTTTTTTTGATTTCTACGGCTGCAGAAATTCCATCCATGCCGGGCATTGAAACATCCAGAATGGCCATATCCGGAAAGCTAGCCAATGCCAACTCTACTGCTTTTGTACCATCTCCGCACTCCAGTATTTCATCAAATCCCAAATCAACCAGCATGCTCTTAAGGTTCATCCTTATGAGCAGTTCGTCGTCACATATCAATATTGATTTTCGCATAGTTGCTTCCTCCGTACTTCTGGAATTAGCATGAGGCGTGCCATAATAATTATTTCAGCATCACTTAATGCGTTTTGAATTAACATCATGGGCAGTCAATAGCAAATGTGTTTAATACAGGCAGTGTTGCCTAATTAATGATCAAATATCTGCTGAAAAATTATCCATGAAATAAATTCATGAACTGGCAAATAGACATAACCTGCTGTAATAATTCCATTCAAATTATTGGCACGTTCTCTGCTGGACAGAAAATCAATTATATGCTCATACGTTGATTCGAGTTGTTGTGGCAACCTCAGGAAGCCGCCCGAATGCGGGCGGCTTCTTTCCAATCTGGAGCATCTATTGAGTGATTCTGCAGCCAGACATAGCGATGAAGCCAGCATCAGTACAGATCTACTGCGACAGTTGGCCTATAATGAAAAAATGGCTGAACTGGGTAAAATTTCTGCTGGAATTGTCCATGAACTGAACTCTCCACTTTCAGTTATTGTTTCAGCCTCACAAATGATTATGCGTGAAGATGGTATTCCGCATTTTGTGCAGGAAATGATTGCCCGCATAAACTCGGAAGCGCAGAGACTGTCGCATTTGACCAAAGGACTTCTGAATTTCAGTAACCATGATGAATCAATTGGTCCCCTTGAAGTTAATCTCACGGTAGATTTCATTTTAAATTTCATCAATTTCGAAGCTGCTCGGCGGGGTGTTACCATTTTCAAGCAGTTTGACCACACGCTGCCGGTTATTCATCTTAACTCTAATCAGCTAAAACAAATTTTGCTCAATATAATAATGAATGCTCTTCAGGCCATTGGAAATGACGGGGGTAAGCTTATAGTTGAAACTATTGCCAGCAGCGGCGAAACTATAAGCATAATCATTTCTGACAATGGGCCAGGTATACCTGGCGATTTGGTCGAAAAGATATTTGATCGATATTTCACAACAAAACAGCCTGGTGAAGGTACCGGTCTAGGGTTATTCGTAACAAAAAGTCTGGTTGAAAACATGGGCGGAAGTATCAAGGTAAGCAACAGAAATGGTGGAGGTACCACCTTTACATTATTATTCCCGACCAGATGCAACTCTGTCCCACCATAATGCCAGGCAGATGTCGAGATTGACTCATAATATCTACAGATGCTATCATCGGACATCTGTAAACGTTGTGGGGGCTTTATGATACATCTGCTCATTTCGGTCTTTATTGTTTGCTGTATATTCTCTCCGGCACAAGCATCAGAAAATCAAAAGAAATCGGAAAAACTTATAACAATACCAGGTGGATGCTATGTTATGGGCAACACCTTTGATGATGCCTACCATATCGAAATGCCTACACACGAAGTATGCCTCAGCAGTTTTTCTATTTCACCTTTTAGCGTAACTCATAATGAATTTAAAAAGTTTGCGCTTGAAACCGCCTACAAGACCAATGCTGAGAAAGGTGAAGGCTGCCATGTTTTTGACGGCAGCTTCTGGAAAAAAGATCCTTCCGCTAATTGGAATAACCCAGGGTTTCAGCAGGAAGAGGACCATCCTGTTGTCTGTGTAAGCTGGAATGATGCCGTTGCGTATGCTAGCTGGCTATCTAAAAAAAATGGGAAAGAGTACCGCTTGCCAACAGAGGCAGAATGGGAATACGCTGCTAGAAGCGGTGGAAAAGAGGAGCGCTATGCTGGAGGAAATCAGATTGAAGAAGTAGCCTGGTATTCCTCAAATGCAGGTAACCAGACACATTCAATCGGCAAGAAAAAACCGAACGGACTAGGGCTCTACGATATGAGCGGCAACGTTTGGCAATGGACAACGGACTGGTACGACAGATTCTATTACAGAGAGAGCCCTCGCAATAATCCGCAAGGCCCGATAAACGGTACGAAGCGTATATTTCGAGGCGGGAGCTGGTTTTACGATCAGCGGGGTGCGCGGACTACCTACCGTGATTTCTCTTCGCCTGACTTCAGCAGCAGTTACCTTGGATTTCGCCTGGCGTCATCACAGCCTTAATATTGAAAAATACAGGACTTTGCATGAATAGAATCATTTTAGTATTTCTTATATTATTTACAAACTTTCTTATTCTGGTTTCCAATTCTGCTTATGCATCTCCGGAAGAATCAGACGATCCTTTCTATTCTTCAGTACCTTCAGCGTATATGGAAGATCCAAGGCGAAACGAATGGCAAAAGCCTGATCAGGTGTTAAAACATCTTTTTGTTAAGCCCGGCACAACTGTCGCCGATATTGG
>CAJBRY010000281.1 GCA_903958085.1 uncultured Geobacteraceae bacterium | reverse complement strand
GCAAAAGGCTTTCGTATGTCGATATGAGTACGGGTGAGATTGTTGAATGTCAAGTATTTGTAGCCTGTTTGCCCTACAGCGACTACAGCTTTGCCATGGCCGTTAGAAGCCAATGCGTGGAGGATTTTTTGTATGCAATGACTAAATGCCTAGAAAGCTTTGGCGGTGTGCCACAGATGATTGTGAGCGATAATCTCAAATCGGCTGTCATAAAGGCCAACCGTTACGAGCCAGAACTAAACCGCTGTATGGAGGACTTTGCCAATCATTACGGTTGCACAGCCATACCCACCAGAGCCATTCACCCCAAAGATAAAGCATTGGTAGAGAATCAAGTAAAACTTATTTACCAACGTGTATACGCCAAGCTTCGCAATATCACCTTTACAAGCCTTAATGACTTAAATCAAGCAATTATGGAAAAGGTGCTGGAGCACAATCAAACCCGAATGCAGCTGAAACCTTATTGCCGCGAAGAGCGATTTCTGTCGGATGAACGACATCTGCTCAAACCATTGCCAGAGCAGGGGTATGAAATAAAGTATTATCGGGATTATAAAGTGGCAAAGAACAATCACATTCAATTATCTGAAGATAAGCACTATTACAGCGTTCCATACACCCATATTGGTACAATGGTAAAAGTAATATACACACGCACAATGGTTCGTATTTATGCCTCTGAAAATCAGATTGCCGTACATCCACGCGATAAATCAATGGGCAGGTACAGTACCGAAAGGGAACATTTATGTTCGGCCCATAACCACTATAACGACAGAAGTCCAGCGTATTACGTGGACAAAGCCAAGCAGAAATCAGGAGTTTTTGGTGGTTTTGTAGAATCGCTGTTTATGCAAAACAAACATGCAGAACAGCTTTATCGCACCTGCGATGGTCTACTTATTTTGTGTCAAAAAACGGAACTTGTCCACTTTGAAAAAGCCTGTCAAATGGCTATTGAATACCAGAAATTGACCTACACCTTTATAAAAAAAATGATTGAAAATAACATGACAAAACAAACGGATGAGGATTTACTCGTCAGTCAAAAAGCACTTCCAGCACATGAAAATATCAGAGGTAAAGAGTATTATACACAATCAACTTTAAATTTCGACAACAATGAATCAAATTCAGCAACAATTAGTTAGCCTACGGCTAAATGGAATGAATCGCACATGGCAAGCCCTTGTGGAAACGCGCAGGTCGCACGAACTAACGCTTGCAGAAGGACTAGAAATCCTTTTGCAGGCTGAATCGGAAGACCGCACCAACAAACGGTTTGAACGACTGGTAAAAGAGGCTAAGTTCCGTTATCAAGCATCCATCGAGGAACTCATTTACGATGCGTCACGGGGATTTGACAGGAGTGTCATTTCTACCTTAGCCACAGGGGCTTATGTGCAAAAAGGAGAATCGGTACTCATTACCGGTTCTTCGGGATGCGGAAAAAGCTTCCTGACATCCGCATTGGGTCATCATGCTTGTGCTCAAGGCTATTCGGTAAGGTATTTCAATATACAGAAATTACTGCTGGCTGCCAAAACGGCAAGACTGGAAGGAACCACACTTAAGTTTTTCGATAAAATAGCTAAAACACAGGTGCTTATACTCGACGATTTTGGATTGGCACACATAGAACAGCAGCAATTAATGGATCTTATGGAAATAATTGAAGACAGACACGGAAAAAATGCAACCATCATTGCCAGTCAACTACCTGTTGCAAATTGGTATGACATAATTGGAGAAGCCACAATTGCAGATGCAATTCTGGATAGATTAGTCCATACTTCTTACAGAATTGAGATTAAAGGAGAGAGTTTGAGAAAAAAACAGTAATTTTGTCATGCTAAATGGTTCTTAAAAATAGAACCTGTTTGGGGTGGGTCAGTATCACCGTATTGGTGGGTCAGTTTCACCGAAATATCCAATATCCTAAATATTATTCGTCAAAATCCCAAAGTTGACAAGAAAAAACTGTTTGGGGAAGTAATTGTTTGTCTTCGGCAAATAGCAGAAACAAAAACCTATCGAGTAGTTTTTGTGTTTTCTTAAACAGTAAAAGTTTGTCATATTC
>CAJBRY010000280.1 GCA_903958085.1 uncultured Geobacteraceae bacterium | reverse complement strand
TCGGGAAGTCCATGATAAGTTCTATGGAAGGAAAAGAAGGCGTACATCCACGACTTCCGAAGCAAATGTCTCCGTCTGAACTTCTAGAAAATCTACAGAAGTTATGCGATGTATTGGCAGAATTGATCGATGTCGATTTGATTCCATGGATAAACTCAGGAACAAAGCCTTCTAAACAGGAGATCGACAGAGCCGCAACAGTTATTGCGGATCGTATGTGTGGCGCCTCCTCCGATCCGATTATCAGAAACGCTCAAGAAAAGCGCCAATTGGCAACTCTCAGGCAATGGCTCAAAAGGAATGGTTACAGGGAGATCTCCACCGATGCAGCCAGAGACCCGCGAGCAATGCCAGCCGGCACATTCACTTTTCGCCTTTCTCTTCCCGCAGGCAAACAAAAAACGGAAGTTAACATTCCTATTGATTGCGTAATCAAGCAACTGACATCGAAAGAGGGCGATATGCCTCTCCTGATCGAGGCGAAATCAGCTGGCGACTCAACGAATACCAACAAGCGACGGAAAGAAGAGGCACAAAAGTTTAGACAACTGAAGGAAAAGTACGGTAATTCCACTCAATTCATGCTCTATCTCTGCGGGTATTTTGAGCCCGGCTATCTTGGGTATGAAGCAGCAGAGGGCATTGACTGGATCTGGGAACACCGCACAAGCGACTTTGCACAGCTGCTTTCGGCAGATAATATAAAAAAAATCCAAATAAGAGAAACCCAAGCGGTTTACGCAGTAGCGCAAAGCCAACCACAAGAAGCTCGGCGAGTCGTTGCCCAAAAAAAGGCGGACTCACTAAAAAGCGCAGAAGAACGCAATAAACTGGGTCAGTTTTCCACCCCGTTCCCTCTGGCATGTCAAATTGTAACAAAATCAATAAAACATCTCCCTTCAAACTTGCCTCTGACATTTCTCGAACCATCAGTTGGCACAGGCGTCTTCTTCAGCGCCCTGATGCACAACACTGACAAATCTCGAATTTCAGAAGCAGTCGGGTGCGAAATAGATGCTCTCTACGGTGACACTGCAAACGCAATATGGTCACCTCTCGGTCTCCAAATCCTCCACTGCGATTTCCTGGACTTCGCGGACAATCCGGATAATTTCGCCAAGTTCAACCTATTATGCACAAATCCACCTTATGTTAGGCATCATCATCTTCAGCCTGAACTCAAAATCCGACTTCAGACGCTAATTGCAAAACGCCTCGGCTTACAACCGAGTGGACTGTCAGGCTTGTATGTTTACTTCATGCTTATCGCGGATGCTCTTTTGGCCGAAGGCGCAGTCGCTTCATGGCTTCTTCCTGCCGAGTTCCTTTATGTGAATTACGGAAGCGTGCTTCGGGAATACCTGACTACTCGAGTCTCACTATTGTCAATACATCACTTTGATCCGGATGAAGTCCAATTCTACGACGCACTTGTTTCATCATGTATTGTCACATATCGGAAGGGCAAACCATCAGGGGAAGCTTCTTGCGAAATGTCTTACGGCGGTGACTATATCAATCAGAAAGAAAGAAAAACGATATCGCTTTCACAAATGCGCGGCATGAGCAAGTGGACAATGCCACATTTTTCACCCACTGGCACACATACAACCGAACTTAGAATCAAGGACATGGTTACTGTTCGCAGGGGAATCGCCACGGGTGCAAATGATTATTTCATCATCAATGAAGAGACAGTGCAAAAGTATGAGATACCTAGGACATTCCTCAAGCCGATCCTGCCAAGTCCGCGATTTGTTCATGAAGCTGTTATCGAAGCCAATCCAGACGGAACCCCGAAAGTGGATGAGTTCCGATACCTTCTTGACTGCACTGCCTCGCCTGACGAAGTAAAACGCATGTATCCCGGCCTCTGGGCTTACCTGGAAGAGGGAGTGGCAAAGGGTCTGCCTACTAGATATCTCTGTGCATCACGGGATGTCTGGTATTTTCAGGAGAAAAGGGAACCTGCTCTCTTCCTCGCTTCTTACATGGGCCGGTCAAATGACAGCCGTCTGTGTCCGATAAGATTCTTCGCAAACCTGTCAACAGCAGTTGTCACAAATGTATTTTTAAATCTTTATCCTACTCGGGAATTGAAGGATTTCCTAGGTCGCAATAGACCAAAAATCCTCGAGTTTCTCAATATATTAAATACTATTCCCGGTGCCTCAGTACTACAGGCAGGCCGTGCGTACGGTGGTGGATTGCACAAAATAGAGCCAAAGGAATTGCTCGAAGTGCGACTCTCATCCGCACCTGCCTGGCTGGAAGACCTGCTC
>CAJBRY010000279.1 GCA_903958085.1 uncultured Geobacteraceae bacterium | reverse complement strand
TGAGACAATCTTCTGAAAGATTTTCTACAGGAGTAGCATTAGTGGCAGGTAATCACTTAAGTTTTATTGCAGGTGAGCTTTACTCACTTAGACGAAAGTGTGTACACAAGATTGATAATTTATATGTTTACGGCAGAGGTTGGAATCGTGGGTTGAAAACAAAAAAACAGATCACCGTCGACATCCCCGATCACTTATTCAATGAAACCATCTTTACCATTAAGAAAGAGGCAATGTATCTTCATTCGCTGCTTCCACAGATCATCGCGGAGCGCAACGTGGGGCTTCGTGAGGACTTTCTTGAAAATTCAGGACTCGATCGTTTTTACGTCGAAGAGTTGGAACGCGAGTACTATGAGAAAAATGGGCTGGACATTGAGGATCTGTACCAGATTAGAAAGGGGCTCAGTTAGAAAATCAGCATCCGCTCAATACAGAATAGACTAAAGTTTTTTTGCGTTCAGCCGATTCGGGTATCATCTGAAAGAACTCCCAGTGGAGGCAAAGATGAAAATTGATGACAGAATTTCTAATTATATGTCGCTTTTAGTAGGAGATACTGGAAAGTCGGCTCCTATAGCAAAAAAAAATGTTGGAGTGACGATGGCATCTGATTTCAATACTGATAATGTGACCATATCTCCTGTTGCTGCACAATTGGGTGAAGATGATGCACATCAGGAGAGGTTGCTTGCAATAAGGAAACAATTGTCAGAAGGAACCTACAACATCAGCGGCAAGGACGTCGCGGATAAAATAATAAAAGTTCTAAAAGGCTAGATCAAAAAGCCCCGCTTGAACGGGGCTTTTTGATTTCAAACATCAGAGGGCCAGAGGTTGTTCCATGCGCATAGGTCACGGTTACGATGTCCATCGCTTGATTGAGGGCAGAAAGCTGATTATGGGAGGGGTGAACATTCCGTGGGAAAAAGGCCTGCTTGGGCATTCAGATGCTGATGTTTTGCTACATGCAATAGCCGACGCCATTCTGGGAGCTATCGGTGAGGGTGATATCGGCAGGCATTTTCCTGACACGGATCCAGCATATAAGGGAGCAGACAGCCTGAAACTGCTGGCTCATGTCATGTGTTTGGCTGACAATCATGGTTTCAAACTTGGCAACCTTGACGCGACTATTATTGCCCAGATGCCGAAGATGGCGCCACACATAGAGGCAATGCGTAAGAATATTGCGTTGGTATTAAACGCGGATGTGTCGCAGATTAATGTTAAAGCAACAACCGAGGAGGGTCTCGGTTTCAGCGGGACTGGAGATGGTATTGCCGCTCATGCGGTTGTGTTGATGGCGAAAACTGAATAAATGATGGTTAACTCATAAACCCTTCCCTGCAAGCTCTTCAATCAGTTTTTTCTGCTCACCGTTAAGTGACTCAGGTATATGAACTCCTATTTTTACAAACAGGTCCCCCTTGGCATTTGAGCCCAACGATTTGATGCCGCACCCTTTGAGCCTAATCTTGGTGCCGGGCTGAATGCCTGCAGGCACTTTGATCCGCTTGTCTCCTTCAAGTGTTGGTACATCCAGAGAAATCCCCAGACATGCAGCACTGAATGGAATCGAGCGCTCAACGAACAGGTCACCACCATCACGAATAAATACCGAATCTGGCATTACATGAACAATAAGGAAAAGATCACCGGCAGCTCCCCCGCTCTCTCCTTGTGCCCCTTTCCCACTAATTCGAATTTTACTGCCATTATCAACACCGGCAGGAATTTTTACCTTCAACTCTTCACGTTGACCATTTCGTCGAAAGGCAATCTGTTTTTCGGCTCCTTGAGCAGCATCCCGGAAACTTACTGTAACCTCCATTTCATGGTCACCACCCTTTTGAGGGCCAGACCTGAATCCTCCGCGCCCCCCACTACGCCCAAAGGCGCCGCCAAACAGTCGTGAAAAAAGATCTTCCGAACCTCCGGCACCCATATCTTTATAAGTATTTCCGAAATCAAAACCACGGAAAATATCTTCCTGGGTGTATTGCTTATGGAAACCACTTGAGCCGAAAGTATCGTACTGCTGTTTTTTCTCCGGATCCGAGAGTACTGCGTATGCCTCGTTTATCTCTTTAAATTTGTCCTCCGCTCCCTTGTTATCAGGATTGCGGTCTGGATGATATTTGACCGCCAGCTTTCGGAAGGCTTTTTTTATATCGTCAGCCGATGCGCCCTTTTCAACGCCCAGCGCCTTGTAATAATCAACCTGTGCCATAAATTTCTCCATACTTCATAATTTACTTATTTACTTGTAATGTAAGTCCTAAGTCCGGTGCTGTCAACTTTATCGAACCATAATATTTTGAGCTGATAGCAGCGGGCAAGTCAGCCCGTAGAGAAATCCAAATCCATACAGTTCTCTTGATTGCCATCATAATTGCCCCCGCGATTATGATGGCAAATCAAACTTAACTGCCAGTCCAAAAAACCATAAGTGTTATAATGATCTGCCGCACTTAATTGGCTGTCAGCTAAATCGGGGTAAATTCAGTTATCATCCGAAGAACAGAGTTTTTTGGAGAGTTCATTTGATATGAATATGAAGAAACAGACATTGCTATCCGCCGAGCCCCCCAGAACCGGGTGACCTTATGGAACTAATCAATTTATAGATCAGCTGGAATTCCGAGTAAATCGAGCATTAAGACTAAAAAAACGGGCAGGTCACTGAAATACTGGATGTCCCTAGTTTCCCTGAAACAGATTGAATTGCTATTGAGATGAATCAACCGGTATGTTAAATCTGTCTAGCAGTTCCTTGGTATGCAGCATGCTGGTCTTTATTTTGGCAATCAGTTGCATATCAATTTCATCGTTTATCAGTCTTGACTCGATTTCTTTTTCAAGTACTTCAATCTGTTCGGACTGCAGAGAGTAGTTTTCCTTCAGAGTCCTGGTGGTATCCCCCAATTCCTCTGCGAGAAGGTTTACATGATCAGCAAGGTCGTGCAGTTCATCTCCTGTGCGCAAATTGATCCTGCCAGTAAAATCGCCGTTTGTAAAGGCCGCTAGCGTTTTCTTGACCCGATAAATCGGCCCGACAATCTTGTGTGAAAAATATATGGTAAAACCACTCAAGAGGCACATTGACAGCAAAATTCCCGGCCATGCCGTGCCATGAAGCAGAAGAAGGGCCTTCGCCGACTCCTCTTTCTGCTCCAGCGGGATATTCAAGGAGAGAGCATAGATGGAAGGACCGAAGATCGCAGCCACCACAATGATCGTCTGCAAGGCATGCAATATCAGAGAAACTACGATGAACTTTGACTGGAGAGATTTATCTACAATCAGTTGCCTTCTTTTGTATGGTGCCATCTTTTCGCCCCGGTCAGTAGGTAATGCTGTACTCTGTTATTGTTATTAAGGTATGTGCTTTGTCCTTCGCCTTTGCCGTAAGTATAAAGCCCGATCCAGTGCGTACATAGGAGTCAAGGGAATAAAGTCTGAACTTCAAGCTTCCACAGGGTTCCCACGGATATATGGAATTTCCGTCCTGGTCCTTGCAAGTGTTGAAATCAAAAGTAGTTGGATAAGTGCCGTATTGTGAAGCGTAATCCTCAATCCCTTTTCTCAAATTGTTCATCGTGTTGATTGAAAGAGTTTTCTGGGCTTTTTCGATATAACTGTAGTACTGCTGCCCCGCCAAGGCCGCAAGTATAGCGACCAGTGCAAGCACCATCAGGAGTTCTACAAGTGTGAATCCGTTGTTGCCGAGTTGCCGTGTTTTCATGGTTCTCTTAACCGTGTTCAACCATATTAATTAGTTATGTCACTATGGATAGGAATGAGCTTTATAGACTGGACGGAAAATACACTCGGAGGAAGGCAGTGTCAACGCTATTTCAAGGAGAACAGATATCAATCCTAAAAGCTATTGACCTGTTGACGGAATAATGTGCAGCTGCCATCCGTCAACACATTTTCACAATTTCATCGCAATCCATTACTGCAGTTACACCCGATGTTATCCTGCTTTACAAGTATCCCGGTACTGGCAACAGGGTTTTGCATGACACATCTGGCGCAAATATGCTATGCGTAAGATGTGCTTGAGATTTTGCATACGATTCTATCCTGAACAGGACAACGACTTTTCAATGACCTATTCCGCAAAAATACGCCCAAATGTATAAACATTTCACCGAGGACGCACAACTGTTGATGCGCCACGAGATCAGGCAGGCGAAGGGGAACGAGGTCTTCTTCATCGGTCGCACAAATGTGGACGGCATCGTCTATGAAGTAGAGGCTATTGCCCGTGGCAACAAGGTTGCCGTTCCCGCCATAATCAGCCGAGCATCAGGCGGGGATATTGTAATCCACAATCACCCGACCGGTGAACTTGAACCATCTGCTGCTGATATGGATATTGCGTCGGTCTGCGGAAATCAGGGAATCGGCTTTGCCATCATCGACAACGACTGCAGTCGCTGCTATCTGGTTGTAGCGCCACATACCGAAAGAAAAGGGGAATTGCTATCGCTGGAAGAAGTCGGCCGTGTTTTTGCCAATGACGGTATGATGGCCCACCTTAAAGGTTATGAGCAGCGGGAAGAGCAGGTACGGATGTCGTTTGCCGTCTCAGAGGCATTTAATAATGACGGCATTGTTCTCGTCGAAGCCGGAACCGGAACCGGCAAATCCCTGGCATATCTGATTCCCTCCATTCTATGGGCTGTACGCAATAATGAGCGGGTTGTCGTTTCCACCAACACCATTAACCTGCAGGAACAACTAATAAAAAAAGATCTCCCTTTTCTGGCCCGGAACTCCGCTGTCGAGTTCAAGGCCTCGCTTGTAAAAGGACGCAGCAACTACGCGTGCCTTCGTAAACTGGAACATGCAGAAGCGGAGCCGTCGCTTTTTCCGGACGAAGCATCCGCGGAATTGACCAACATAATCGAATGGAGTCATGCAAGCCAGGATGGCTGCAAGAGCGATCTTGCCTTTACACCGCATTCCAGCACCTGGGAGGAAATCTGCTGCGAGGCTGATCAGTGCGGACGTTCTCGCTGTAAGTTTTTTGGGAGATGTTTTTTTTATCGTGCAAGGCGAGAGTCTTCAGCTGCAAGGGTTCTTGTAGTAAATCACGCTTTGCTGTTGTCGGACATAGTGCTACGCAGAGAGACCGGATATGATGCCACCGCGATTCTTCCACCGTTCAGCCGATTGATCTTTGACGAAGGACATCATCTGGAGGACGTTGCAACAAACCATTTGTCGTTGACCATTACACGCAGTGGCATACTTAAACAGTTACAGCGACTGGTGCCTCAGAAAGCAAATAGAGTCGGACTACTGACGATAATTTCCTCCCGCATTGCCCACGATCTACCGGAATCTCAAGAAGGGCTCTACTCTGAACTTTCCGGGTTACTGGAAAGTCATCTTCTTCCCAAAGCACATGATCTTTCAGGCATAACAGAGCAGACAATGGACTGGATTGCGATGACCGTGGAACATGAAGGAGGGGGAGAAGCCGGGCGAGAGAAGAAGCTCCGGATTACACCGACAGTTGAAGCAACTCCGTTCTGGGTGGATTGCCGCCAACGTCTACATTCACTGGCTGATGCGGTAAATGATTATACCTCTGCACTCCGTTCTCTTCTCTTTCGATGCAAAGATCTGCCGGACAAGATTCAGGAGAAACTTGCGGATCAACTGATTGATACCGGAGGGATTGAAGGGCGGTTGCAGGCAATGGCAGATGCACTGCTCTTTTTTACAACTGAAGCCGAAGGATACTGCCGCTGGATCGAAACCAAAAGAGGGAGCCGCGGTGTACAGGCGCGCCTCACCGCTGCACCACTTGATATTTCCGGTCAGCTTAAGGAAACCGTTTTTGATAAACTCAAAACCATCATAGTTACCTCCGCAACGCTTACCGTTGGTGGAAAATTCGACTACCTTAAAAAGCGCACCGGATTTGCTCTTATACCTAAAGAGCGCCTGACCGAACTCCAGTTGGCATCACCGTTCGACTATAGCCAACAGGTTTTTGTCGCAGTACCGGAGGATATGCCTGAACCAACAATGAATGGCTACCGAGAAGCGCTGGAAGATCACATACTGAAAGCGGTTACAATCTCACGAGGTGGCACATTCATACTTTTCACCTCTTATGATCTGCTTGGTCGAGTTTACCAAACACTATCTTCCAAACTGGTGAAGCTTGGTCTTACCACCTTGAAACAGGGGGAAAGCAACCGCCACGCACTGTTGACACAGTTTCGCAAAGAGGGGAATGCTGTGCTGTTCGGCACAGATTCTTTCTGGGAGGGTGTTGACGTAAAAGGAGAAGCACTACGCCTGGTGATTATCGCCAGATTGCCCTTCCAGGTTCCGACCGAACCGGTACAGCAGGCGCGTGCGGAAAAGATCAAAGCCGATGGCGGCGACTCGTTTCGAGAGTTCTCTGTTCCACAGGCGGTCATCAAATTTCGTCAGGGTTTTGGTCGCCTGATCCGCAGCCGTGATGATCGGGGGGCTGTGCTGATTTTAGATAGAAGGCTTTTGAATAAAAGCTACGGCAGAGTTTTTTTGCGCTCTTTACCGGACACGGAAATTATAAAAGGTGATTCGGCAGGGGTTTTCGAAAAAATGAGTGAGTTTTTCAGGAGAAAAACGTTTTAATAATCAAACAATTTACCACAGTGGCATAGGTAACAAAGGGGAAAGCATAAGCAACTTCCCTTTGGTTTAAAACTGAAAACTTTTTTGACCTCTGAGTCTCTGCAGTGAAAGCCTTTCAAACTTTAAAGCAACTGTTTCATCCGCTTCTTGGCAGCGAAGTTGAAAC
>CAJBRY010000278.1 GCA_903958085.1 uncultured Geobacteraceae bacterium | reverse complement strand
CTAAATCACAGACCACGTAAAGTATTAGGATTCAGGTCGCCGCATGAGGTGTTATTCGGGGTGGAAATGTGTTATACCAAACCACCACTGGCTGTTGCACTTCAGACTTGAATCCGCCTGTATATTTAATCTTCGCTTTTCTGAATTGCTTAGTTCGCTAATTTTACCTTTTTTTGCTTGTCCTAAAACAGCTTTGTTTATTATTGTATTGTCAGGCATCATAATATTGCATGTTAAAGCAAAATCAGCACCATACTTACTTTCAGCACAATTAGGCCCCCTATCTGTTGCAATTGTAGACATGAATTCAATGTGCGTTGTTTGATCATGATAAGCAACACCATCAAGCTTTGCTAATATTGCATTTATATAAGCGGTCTCGTGGTTGTACCTATTTATATCTACTCTTGCTATAGCGTCACTAATGTACTTTTTAACACTCTCTAAAACGTAATTTGGGAATCTCATTATTATTCCCCTAGATAGAATAATAACATACTCATCACACAGCTTCCTGCGAACGCCACGCGTGAAGTACTCTTGCAAAATCAACGTCCAATGGAGGCTCATTCCAAGAAGTGTAAAAGGATACATCATCACTTTCAGGCACTGGATCAGGACGGTCCACTTTGATTCTGGTCGGCATCATAACTGAATCACCTAACAAGATGCATTCTCCTCTGCGTAGGGTTGAAAACATGCTTGTGACGCCGCGCACCGAATCTGGCAGAAGTTTTTTAACGTAGGACTGATCCTCAGGGTTGGATATGCGCAGACAGAGAAAACTGTTGCATTGTGAAAGAATAGTTGCCGACACCTCTCTGGGCCTCTGGCTGATGACCGTCAAACTAATGCCGTATTTACGCCCTTCTTTTGCAATTCGTTCTGCGGAATTTTTCGCAGCATCCGTAGCAGGATCATTATCATTCAAGTAAATATGGGCTTCGTCAGCAAATACAGAGATAGGGAACTTTGTCGTATGAACGCGTCTATGCCAATAGGCAAAGTCAAAAAGGCAACGGAGAATTAGCGATATAACAGAGGATCGGACATCAAATGGCACAGGACTTAAATCAACAACTACAACCTTTTTTCTATCATTTATCTTTTCGCCAAGAATACGTCTAAAAAGATCCTCCATTGAGGCACTTGACGTATAAGTCTGAGGATTAAATATCAGATCATAACGTCTGTCACTGAGACGGGACTCAACTCTAGTTAAAAGTCTGGAAAACTGCCCAAACAGCGGGCCTTGTTTTTCTTTGTTATTTGCGCCAGGAACCATCTGCGTATCTAACAGTCGAAATTGTTCCAGTATATTTTCAAAATCAAAGTGCACAGGAGTGTCAATTGTAATTTTATTCAGCCCAAGAGCTTGATTTTCAGGATTGTTCTCCTTGGCATTTTGCAAAAGCGTCTTGAAGCTTGCAATCTGATTGGGTGCCGCTGATTCGCTGCGATCCACCATAAGTCCAAGCAGCTCTTCTGAATTCATAAGCCAGTATGGAAGTTCTAGGTCATTGGCGGAAATGACATCAGCATAATCTCCAAAAGTGTTGGTATATTCACCATGCAGGTCAAACAAAACAATTGTCGATTGCGGAAATGCACACATCTTTTGAATAAGCGAAGCTACCGTCCACGATTTGCCACCGCCGGTTTGGCCGAGAATTGCAGCGTGACGGGTCAGAAAGGCATCAAGATTAATTTTTGCTTGTTGCCCAGGAAGCATGGCAAGAGTACCTATTGCAAAATCCCCATCGGCATAACTGGCGTACACCTGATCAATTAGCGACGGTGCGACCGCAAATGCCTGAGCATTTACCGTAGGCAGTACGTCTGCTCCACGTTCAAATCTTCCCGCCGCATCCAGAGTTCCAACAGGTATTGTCGAGAGTCCGCGTGTAGCTCTCTCGAGCAGTGTTTCTCCCCTTCCTTCAGCTTCACGGATTTCAGTTGCGGTTGGTCTACTTTCTCTCATCTCAACCCCGGTCACCATGCAAAGCAGCTTGCCAGCAGGCAAAGCAACCATTACAAATGTGCCTGGCTGTCCGATCTGGACGGGAACTGGTCCGGCAGGGCTTGTTACATGCACGGTCATTGAATCGGGGACTCCACGTTCAAAATCTTGTGCCTGCTCGTGGTCAACAAGCGTAATAAATATTTCATCTCCTGAAACGCCGACAACTTTACCAATTTGATAATCGCTCACAGTAAACACCTCATTCAAATATAGTCACAAACTTGCTGAACTGCCAAAAATCCGTTCCCGTTGTAGAATGCAGCCCATTAACCAAGGATTGGGTTGCAAAGGCTGAATTGAAGCACGGTAACGTCTTAAATACCGTGACACCCAGTGGCTCGGTCTCACAAAGGGCAAACAGGCGACATCGGTTTGATTGCATAACTGGAAGCAACAGATGCTGGTTAATGTGCTCATCGCCATAACTGAAGCCACAACTCACCAAATACTTACATTCCGTACCCAGCACACGCCGCGTCTGTGTAAAGAGCGTGTTGTACGGCTCTGCCAAGGTATCCATGACCTTTCTTCTACGAGGAAGAACCATGACGCGTGTCATGCTACCGTTAACTGCGTCGGGATGACGTTCATATAGGTTACCGCCATCATAAACCCAGGAAAGAGAGCCGTGTAACTTGACCAGTTTAATAGTCAGTTGGCTGTTTGCAGAAAAACGATCCCCAGTAACTTCGCCGGTAATACTTCTGAATTGGGTTGGATTGAAGAACCTCTCCGTTGCGCCGCAGAATCCATTTTCAAGCATGACCCCGGCACGCGCAGCTGCGACCTCAAACAACAGGTCATAATTAGTTGTAAATATCCAAACAGTACAAGCACGCCCAAAAGCCCGTGCCTTTAAGGCATTGATGAAACGACAATGACTGTCAAGCGACGGACTTGTATGCGATAAGAGATTTTCAACTATCAACTCGCGGAATCTGTTTTCCAGAGAATGTGACGTTGGTGAATTTGTATTGATTGCATGGGCAATCACATAATCGGAAAGTTCCTCAATATTCGGGGAAGCGTTTGTATCGTCATATGTAATAGTATTTACAGCCAGTATCCCGTCTAAAACAGAACGTTCTCCGGCTGTCAGCGCGCCAACAACCTGCCGCGTTAACTCCTGCATCATTGGATAGCCAGCCTCACGGGATGTGCCAGCGCCGAAGAGGAAACCGGTACCATCAAGTGAATGGGGTATGTTTGGCAGTATTGTTTGGAGATCGATAGCCACTTAATTCCTTTCTTAATTATCACGTGTCGGGAGCGACCCCACGGGATATTTTGTCAAATGCGTAGGTGCGACCCCTATGGGGTGTTTTTGGGTTGCTTCTTTTAGTTTTGTGGTTTTTAGACGCGACACCCTACGGGGTGCCCTAATTTTTCAGCTACCCCTCCGGGGTCAGTTATAATAATTTGTCACATATTATAGACAATAGACTTACTACTAATGGTGGAAACGACATATAAAGAATCCGTCTTTTATTATGCCCTCCTACACTAATAGCTAAGAACAAATCACCTATTTTTTTAGACCAATCACTTCTGTCATACATACAATATATAAATATAAAAAAAAGGCTTATTGACCACATAATTAAATGTTCACCAATAGTAAATGTCATAACGCCTCCATATCAATTGCAACAGTCTTCTTTTTCAATGCCGAAGACAAATGACAGTCCGCCCATAGAATTAAGACTTAAATCTATTCCTTTCTGGCCTCCAAATGGATTACCTACTGATTTTGCACCACCAAATCTTATGCCTGATACGGATTTACCTTTGCCTATGCTATATCCAGCTGACACAACATATACACGGCCACTAAGATTACTTAATCTGCCAATTCCAGGCAGGTTATCTTCCAAGTCAAATGTAGATTTTGTATACGAAACAGGCAATCCCCTACTGAATGTTAAGCCACCTACAAGAGCCCATAAGGTGCCTTTGTAACGTTTTCTATTTACACATTCTGTCTTAACATACCCACGCAAAATTCCTCCGCCAATTAGCTCACCGGCTGAAGTAATTTCGACTTCCGCAGTATATCGTGCCAAGCCACTTGGATCAGAGAAGTTTATGGCATTGTTTTCAACATACGCAAATAGATTAATCCCGCCCCTCAACCCAATCGGATCTGCCTCAACATATCTTCCGATGTTAGGATTATAATCTCTCCTGAAATTGTAGTGGTTTCCAGTCTCCTCATCCCAGTACTGGCCCGGAAACCGCAAGTTATTGGTAATGGTTGAATTCGCGTCAACAACCGCCTTACCAAATGCCTCGTAAGTCGCCTCCCAAACAATATCCCCGGCAGCATCCGTCATGCTCTGTGGCGTACCCAGGTGATCATTGTGATAAAAGTATATTTCATTCCCTTCCATCTGGAACACCGGATTGGTCCCCCAGATGCCATTCGGCCGCCAGCCATAGGTTTTGGTGGCCGTTCCTGCCTGAGTATACTCGCCAATCAAACCTTCATCAGCGTAGGCAAAGATTGTTGTCTCGCTGCCGACCTGCTTCTTGATCCTCCGTCCAAACGGATCATAGGTGTACGTCGCTGTCCTGCCATCCGGCAACTGAACACTTGTCAGCCGGTCGGTTGCGTTGTAGCCGAAAACTGTAGTTAGCGCACCTTCCGTTTTTGTAATTGTATTCCCGTTGCTGTCATAATCGAATGTAACCACTTCCGCCGTCACCAGCTCGTTGTTTTTGTTGTAACTCCAGGGTGCCTGAGTTCCCTGCTTCGTCTTCCGGTTGCCAACTTTATCGTAGCTGAAAGTTTCGGAGTTCTGGGAGTTAGTGGAGTTGAGGAGTTGATACGCCTTGTCATAACCATAGGCCGTCGTTACATCATTGGCCTTGCTTGTAATGTTGCCAACCTTGTCAAACTGATAGTTTGCTGAGTGAACGGTATTCGGTGTTTTCTGAGCCGCAATGCCACTCAGCCAACTATTGCCGTTATAACTAAAATCAGTAATCACGCCGTTCGGCAGAGTCACTTTCGTGTTCCTGACCCAACTGTAATCAAGCGTGATTGTTCCTTGTGGCGTACTGATGGTTTTCGGCTGGTCGTTCTTGTTGTAGCTGTAACTGTAGGTGATCCCCTCCGGGCTGGTGAAGCTGGCCTTGTTCCCTTTTGTGTCGTAGCTGTAGGAGTAGGTTTTGGTGATTGCGCCGATGGTTACGGTTTCTGCGGTTTTGCGGTTGGCCGTGTCGAAGACGATGCTTGCGCTTACATCCGGCGTTGCGTAGCCGGTCAGGTTGCCGTTTTTGTCGTATTGGAAGGTGTGTTTTGTGCCGTCATTGAATGTGGTTTCCGTCAGGCGGTTGGCCTTGTCGTAGCTGGAGGTGGTTGTCTGGTTTTTGGCGTCTTTTACCGTTTTCAGCAGGCCGTTGGGGTAGTAGCTGTAGCTGGTTGCCTGCCCTTCCGGTCTGGTTTCTTTGGTTTTTCTGCCGGCTTTGTCGTATTCGAAGGTTGTGGTGTTGTTTTCAGGGTCGGTGAGGCTGGTGAGGTTGCCTATCTTGTCGTAGGTGAAGCTGGTTATGCTACCTTCGGCGTCGGTCTGGCTTTTGATTCGGCCAAGTTTGTCGTAGCTGTATTGGGTGCTGTTTCCGTTGGCGTCGGTTCTGGTGGTGATTCTGCCGACTTTGTCGTAGATGAGGTTGGTTATGTTGTTTAAGGGGTCGCTGATCTGTTTGATCCTGCCCAGTTTGTCGAGGGTGTTGCTGGTTATGTTATTGAGTGGGTCGGTGATG
>CAJBRY010000277.1 GCA_903958085.1 uncultured Geobacteraceae bacterium | reverse complement strand
TGAAGTCGCGGGTCTGGCTGTCGTTCCTCTTCACGATGCGGTTGCTGCGGTAGGTGCGTTCCCACACCATCGGTACGCCTCGCGACGCTACCCGCAAGTCCGTCTCCCCGTGGTAGTACGTGCCCGTAGGGTAGAAGACGTCGTGGGCGGAAGCCAGCAGCGGGAGGAGTAGGAGCAACAAGGCGATTAACAGGGGTTTGATATGCATCATAAATGTTTATCGCCTCGTGCCATGGGATACAAATAATATCCCCCCCCTATTTCAGACAAAACCACACCCGCCAGATAAATTCAGATAGCGTGAAATACGCCAGAGAGATTGCGATGATTTTAAGAAGGAAAAATACATTCTGTGGCAATTTGCATAAAGGGTGAGCACCAAGTTCAGGATCGTCATTTATATCTTGTAGTTTGCGCTCCTCTTTCCATTGAAAAACACCCCAAATAATAGTTGCAGATACATATTGCAACAAATCAAGAGCAAGTGTAAGAACGAGCAAAGCAGTCGGCAAATAAAGCTCTATCGGGACTTTGGGGCTACTATTTTCAGATGCTTTAAAAATCCACACTATAGCAATACCGGCAAATGCTAATTTCCTTGTAACTTCACTGGCTTTTGCGGAAAAATCATAAAATGTTTGCCTATAATCGCTTAATTTCATTTTGATTTTGTCCTTGCACCGGTATCCTTTGTCTTTTTTGCTGCCTTTACAGCCTGCGACAATGCGCTTCCTGCTGCAGCCTTCGAATCTTTACTTGTCCGTTCATCAGTTAAAACCTTTGAGGCAGCGGTTGCAGCTTTTGCAGATGTAACTTTCTCAGACGCTTTAGTTTGAGACAGAGCACTTCCCGCTGCTGTTTTCGACTTCGGAGCTGTACTGGCACTTGTCAAAGTTTTTGATGCACTTTTTGCTGCCTTTGGGCTTGTCACTTTTGATTTTGTCATGGTGCTCTCCTTTGAGTGTTAACGATTAATTTCAGGTAATTACTATCTCTGTACATACGTTTGTTGGCTATTGTCTCGTGTCAAGCCTGTCCAATCCGGGGCCACCCATTCTGTGAAGAATGAAAACCTGACACTATTGAGTTGCTCTCGGCCTTTTGATTTTGTTGGTTTTGAAGATTGGAGACTTGACCCCCTTCGGGACCAGACCCCTACGGGGTCTTCTAACTTCTCCTGCGGCAATAAGATCGTGTTACAACATATATAATCATACCTATACCGAACATAAAAAGAATATAAACTATCAAACTGATCAATAAATATACTAATTGTCTAAAACCAAACACCATGAAATGATTAATTTCAGCGTTAACTATGATGATCCAAAAGAACAAAGCCACAAAAGATGATATTGACAAAATATTTTTAGCAATTGCGGCACTGTCGAAACTATTTTTTAATAAATAACGGCTATTTATAGTGATTATTAGTATATATGCAAGAAGCCACGATACAACTATTAGGCTATCGCATATAAATTTATATTGACCAAAATCAATGTAAAATATGATCGACAACGTTATTGCTATTACAATGGCATACCATGCTATTGATTTAATTATCATTTTTTCTACCATATTCATTTGCATCCGCATTTTCCATTTTTTTTCTGAAACATATCCAAGTAAAATCTTGTATTTAATGTCATAGTTGCATCTCTTGCTGTGTTGTAATCATATGTATCAGGGCCTCTACCGCGTAAGCTGTCAACGGCATGACCAATTGGGTAGAAATAACCCTTATGCGAATAGGTATCTTGGAAGATATGTAGAAATTTCCCAAATTGTATAATGTCGCCGGAATCTATTGCTAGCCTCAATCCAGTAGAAGCATATTTCCTTGATCTGAAGTGAAATGCACTAAAGAAAGGTATCCCAGTAATTGGGCCGGTCCAAAAGCTATCATCAACTCCTTGATCCGCCTTGGCTATTTTCTCTGCCATACATTTATTAAACCCCGCAGATAAGGCAAGCGAAAGCGTTAGGTAATAATGAACATCCTTGCCGTAAAGCCCCATCGGATCAGCTTTAGTCTGTGGATTATTTTGAACGTAACGATAAAGATTCTCATCCCCTGCCACGAACCCAATCGGATCCTTACTCACATACCTTCCATTTGCTGGATCATAGTACCTATGCCAATTATAATGCAACCCAGTTTCCTCATCCAAGTACTGGCCCGGAAAACGAAGATTGTTGATTATGACTGACTGAGGATCTACCGTAGCCGCGACACCATGCGGGGTGCCCTGGTCCTACGGGGGCGCCCTTCGTGGCCTTATTCACCATCCTGCTCCCTTTCTCTCTTTTAAATCTTTATAGCTATATCTAACCACTATGTCATTAACAGTATCGTATACAAGTGATAGCTCCGTTAGCCTGTCATTCCATACAATTACACGAACATTTGGTGCCCCTTCTGAATATTCCTGATAAGCCCCGTATTTCTTCTTCAATTCAGAAATCATAATAGATGCTTTTTCTTTTTTTTTATTAATCAATGATATATAATATACACGATTGTTCCAAAAATTGACTTCTATACTGTCTGCGCCCGTTACATCAACATGCTTCAATTTTCTTCCGGTTAAATCGGCGTATTCTTCAGAATCACTGCATTCCGTTGGGCAGGAACCAGGAACAACCCCGGTAAGCATCTTAAATTCATTGGCGGTCATGTTTAGGTGTATTTTCCCTACATGCCTTGGAAGCATCGCTCCTTCCACAAGTATCGGAGTCATAATTGTTACTAAAAACATAAGCATCACTGGCATTATTTTCATAGTCACACATCTCCTAATATGGCGCTACATCGACTATTACATCACCTTTTCCTTTGCCAGCCTTTACAGCAGCAATAAACTTATCCCAATCATCTGGTGTATTCCATTGATAGTTCTTTTGAATTCAGCAACAGACACTTCAGACACAATCGCTTCGGGCTTCTCTTTATACGTTTCAGCCTTTTCATCTTCAACTGGCAGATTGTTACTAGACCTGAATGCATAAATAACTACGGCTGAAACAATTGCTAGAATAATGGCAGAGCATAAAATGATCATCGGCACGATATGTCCGAAAATTGCACATACCACAATAGCAATCAATGTTGCACCCACTATAAATGCTATCAATTGTTGGTGAGTTTTAATCTCAGGTATTATCTCAATCAACTTTTCAAATGTTTTTGACAAAAATGAAATATCATTGCTTTTGACATCCAGATTATCCTGACTATTTATTTTCTTTTTTGTCATTACAACTCCTCTATTATCGGAATTACCCGTTCCACAGTTCACTTGCAAAGACATACCTTCTCCGCTTCAGAATGGGGGAGCTCGGAGGCCAACGCAGGTAGCGCCCAAGCGAAAAGCGAGAGGGTGGTGACAGGGATGATCGCTCAGCCTGGCATGGTACTCGGTCTACTCATTACCCCCACCACTTAATTGCTGTTTGAGTCCTGCAACTTTTGTTCTTTTTTCAACGTGCTCAATCAATGAAGGAGCCCATCGTTCACTGGCACCAGCAACGAGGGCAGCTAAAACGATAAATGCCCTTTTATTGCCTGTTTGTGCCAACGCAGGCAGTAAAACGCCTGAATAAATTGTCAATCCAACCAGTAAGGCAGAAATCATTCCGGCAGCAATTCTCGAAATGCTTTCAAGAATGTGCAACTTCATTCCGGCGGAACAGTCAAGTTTTGCATTCCCCATACGCATAATGACAGAAAACATTGCCCCTACTGCACCTGCAATAGAGGCAATCATTAACCAGAACAATACCTCACCAATCATGCATTTAACGGTTACTCTCCCAAACCATAACGGAAGACTTAAAAGCACCAACAGTCCTGTAGTCACCCCACTAGCGGATAAATACCATGTCCGCGCTAATTCTCCGTTGCGCGAGGTGATGAAGGTTTCTGCTGCATCAAGTATATTTAGAGCATTGTTGTAATCGCCGCTTAAACTTCTTGCGATCGCCTCGCCGAGCATCCGCTTGTAACTAAGCCTGATTTGCTCGTGCAGGGCGTAAATTGGGATGCTTTCAAGCAAAGCCATTCTGTTCAAGACACCATTGTGTTTAGTTTCGTCTTTGTGCCCTTGGAATTTTTCATTGGTATTCCAATCGACAACCATTTCGGAGTCGATGCAGACCATGAAATCATCCTCTTCAAGGACGAGGTATTTAATGTCCATCTCCGGCCAGCGTTCTTTGGTTTTATCAAGCATCAAATCCCCCAATAAACGACTAGGCTTTTACAGCAAACGGAAAGTGACGAATTCTGCGACCAGGCGAGTACTCGGGGTTTTGTTGTGCTGCTTGCCGTTTTACAATCAGCTTTGCTTGGGCAAAAACATCTGATACGGGTATCGCTCTCTGTACTCCCTGCGTTGCCTGATCAATACCTGCCTCCATCATTGCTGCCGAGAAGTAACCACCCCGGTTTTTATCTTCGCCGGCACTTTCGTTTATGCCGCACGAATAGGCGATTATCTGGCCTGCCTCGGCATTTGTCACCGCATTGTCAAATAGGGCGCGAGCCGATTGCTCTGAATCAGCGAAACGATAAGAAGCTTGCAGCGCTTCTGTAGTCATAGACTTTTGAACCAGTTCAATGGTCCTACAGGAATCTGCAATTATGAAATTTTTTATTGAAGGATTAATTTCTGCGAGCGACATCTCTTCCGTGTCGTTGATACAAAGCATAGTTAACTGGTTAATGGTCGGTTGTGGGAAAGCATAGGGGTTTGCCTTCTTTGTGTACCCATGTCCAGAAAATGCTAGAAACAGATATTCTGCTTCACTCTCCGCAGCTCTTATCTGTTCGAGAATAGTTCGTTTTGACGGTTTAGTAAGAGCAACGATTTCCGTCTGATACCAGTTGCCGCCCTCAATGGAACATAAATATCTTTGGTAGTTTTTGAGATCAACTTCAGCGCCTGGCAGTGGTGTCTGACCCTTAAGATTTGCTGCTTCTATCAATATGGCACGTCGTTTCATATAAGCTCCTTTTGAGATATGGGATAACGTTCTGTCGGAATTCAAGGATAAACTGTCAGATAATTACGATCTCTTTACAGTCTGGGCCATCTAACAGCGAGCTGCCCTTTCAGTCATTTCCGTACCAACAATTTATATATTTTTATACCTGCTATAAGCCCAATCAATGTAGATACTATATTGATCCACATTGGCCCTGAGTCACCTTTTTGCAATGCTATAGAAAAAATGACATTTGATATGATCATAATAACAACTGACAAAACAAAAGATATTAATGCATAGATAATAAATTTCATTTTGCATCCCTGAAAATTAATTCTCTAAATTTAAGTAGGTATGAATAAGTAGCTTCCCTAGTTCTTGCTAATTCTTTTTTCCTATAATCAGCATCATCATACCAATCAGGGTGAATCCATAACGGTTTCCATCGCATATGTGCATACTTATCTTGAATACTATGCAAGCCTCTCCCAAGTATTTTTAGTGCATTGCATTTATTGATTTTGTACAACTGAACTGCAAGCTTAATATCTTCATCAGCATGAATATCCCTAGAATCTTTATTACCAACTGCCAAGTCAAAATGCCTACTAGGCACACCAACAATTGGAGCCCAACTCGCATAATTATCAGTGGATGCATTCCCTAAGGCAATCGATTTACTATCTGCATCTGAAAATCCAACTTCCTTTGACCACTTGTAAGTCCCATAGTCGTTAATACCTATGCCTGAATGAACGTCTTCTTTCCAAAGCCCGTTTGGATCAAGGTATCGAATTGGATTATTTTGGACATAGCTATAAGCAGAATAGTTCCATACTTTTATTTTATCAGTTTCCATGTATGAACCTGTATCTATACGATAATATCGCAACCTATTATAATGCATCCATGTTTCCTCATCTGCGTACTGTCCCGGAAAGCGCAGGTTGTTGGTTATTATAGACGCCTGATCTACTGTGGCCTTGCCGAACGCCTCGTACGTTGCTTCCCATACTATCTCCCCTGCTGAGTTCGTCAGCGTCTGCGGCGTACCGAGATGATCGTTGTGGTAGAAGTAGTAGTTGTTTCCTTCCTGTTGGAAGACGGGGTTGGTGCCCCATATGCCATTGGGACGCCAGCCGTAGGTTTTCTTTGCTGTGCCGGTGGGTGTGTATTCTCCGATCAGCCCTTCATCGGCGTAGATGTAGAGTGTTGTCTCTGTGCCTACCTGTTTCTTGATTCTTCTGCCGAACGGATCGTATGTGTAGGTGGCGGTGCGGCCATCCGGGAGTTGTACATTGGTCAGCCGGTCGGTGGCGTTGTAGGTGTAGGTGGTTGTCTGGCCGTTTGAAGTTTTCGTCGTGGTGTTGCCGTTGCTGTCGTAGGTGTAGGTGGTTGTGTCAGCAGTTTTCAATTCGTTGTTCTTGTTGAATATCCACGGCGTTTGTGTGCCTTGTTTGGCCTTCCGGTTACCAACCTTATCATAACTGAAAGCCTCGCTGATACTGGAGTTTGTTGCCGCCGTCAGTTGATACGTCTTGTCATACCCGTAGGCCGTAGTTACATCAGTGGCTTTGCTGGTGATGTTGCCAACCTTGTCAAAGTTGAAGTTAGCCGCATACACCGAAGCAGCCTGTTTCTGCGACGCAATGCCACTCAACCAACTATTGCCGTTGTAACTAAAGTCAGTAATGACACCGTTTGGCAAGGTTACTTTTGTATTCCTGACCCAACTGTAATCAAGGGTGATGGTCCCGGTGGGCGTGGTGACTGTTTTCGGTTGGTCGTTCTTGTTGTAGGTATAGCTGTACGTTATCCCTTCCGGACTTGTGAAGCTGGCTTTGTTCCCTTTTGTGTCGTAGCTGTATTGGTACGTTTTGGTGATTGCGCCAATGGTAATTGTTTCTGCGGTTTTCCGGTTGGCGGTGTCGTATTGAATGGTTGCCGTCACATCCGGTGTCGCATAGCTGGTCAGGTTGCCGTTTTTGTCGTATTGGAAGGTGTGTTTCGTGCCGTCATTGAACGTGGTTTCCGTCAGGCGATTGGCCTTGTCGTACGTATATGTGGTTGTCTGGTTCTTGGCGTCGGTTACCGTTTTCAGAAGTCCGTTGGCATAATAGGCATAACTGGTCGCCTGCCCTTCAGGCCTGGTTTCTTTGGTCTTTCTCCCCGCCTTGTCGTACTCGAAGGTTGTTGTGTTGTTTTCAGGGTCAGTGAGGCTGAGCAGATTGCCTATCTTGTCGTAGGTGAAGCTGGTTATGCCACCTTCGGCGTCGGTCTGGCTTTTGATTCGGCCAAGTTTGTCGTAGCTGTATTGGGTGCTGTTTTGATTGGCGTCGGTTCTGGTGGTGATTCTGCCGACTTTGTCGTAGATGAGGTTGGTTATGTTGTTTAAGGGGTCGCTGATCTGTTTGATCCTGCCCAGTTTGTCGAGGGTGTTGCTGGTTATGTTATTGAGTGGGTCGGTGATG
>CAJBRY010000276.1 GCA_903958085.1 uncultured Geobacteraceae bacterium | reverse complement strand
TTTTCAAGAAACTGGTGACCACCTGCTCTACGTGCCATACCTCGCCTCCGGATAGGGGAATGAGGTATTTATATCATATTTGATTTAGAAATGGAATAAGACGTGAGTTTCTGATTAGTGGTAAATCAATAAATTTTGAAGCGGTGGAGACTAATGTCCGAAACAGCAATTCTTACCAATATTGACTCGCGCGGCGTCGCAACTCTTACCCTGAATCGCCCAGAGCTGCATAACGCTTTTGACGACAAGCTTATAGCAGAACTTACCGATGTTTTACGTGAGTTGGAAGAGGATTCTGATGTTCGTCTTTTGCTTTTGGCGTCAAGCGGCAAAAGTTTTTCTGCTGGTGCAGACCTCAACTGGATGCATCGGATGGCTGATTATTCCCGTGAACAGAATCTAGCGGATGCAGAAGAACTGGCGGAGTTGATGAGAACACTCAATACATTTTCAAAGCCGACAATTGCTCTGGTTCAGGGGGCAGCATATGGTGGAGGTGTCGGCTTGGTGGCGTGCTGTGATATCGCTATTGCCACGCAGCGCGCTGCATTCTGTCTGTCTGAAGTCAAGCTTGGCCTGATACCCGCGGTAATTTCTCCCTATGTAGTTGCTGCTATCGGTTCAAGGATGGCACGCAGATATTTTCTGACTGCGGAGTCTTTTGACGCGACTGAAGCTCATCGTATCGGTCTTGTCCACCAGGTTGTTAAGGATGATAAAGAGTTGGCTGCCGAAGCTGAAAACCAAATTTCCAAACTGCTTGTCAATAGTCCAAATGCAATGTCAGCAGCAAAAAATCTTATTGCTGATGTTGTCGGCCGACAGGTTGATGATGTATTGATTGCGGAAACTGCGGGAAGAATAGCAGATCAACGGTCATCATTGGAGGGGAGGGCAGGTATCTCCGCATTTTTTGAAAAGCGCAGGCCGTCATGGGTAAATGAAAAATGAAAAATGAAAAAAGGATGTAACCCTATGTTCGATAAAATTCTGATTGCCAATCGTGGTGAAATAGCCTGCCGCGTTATTCGTACCGCCAAACGTCTTGGTATCAGGATAGTCGCTGTTTACTCCGATGTGGATGCCGGAGCGCTTCATGTGGCCATGGCCGACGAGGCCTACCATATCGGTCCTGCTCCTGCCAGGGAGAGCTACCTGGACGCTGGGCGCATCCTTGATTTAGCGAAAAAGAGCGGTGCTCAGGCTGTCCATCCGGGATACGGTTTTCTTTCTGAGAATGCCTCATTTGCCGAGGCATGCGAAGAGAGCGGAATCATCTTTATCGGTCCCCCGGTTGAGGCGATTCGTGCCATGGGATCAAAAAGTGCCGCCAAGGAAATAATGGGAACAGCAGGAGTGCCGCTTGTGCCGGGATATCACGGGGACGAGCAGGATGGCAAGTTTTTGCAGAGCGAGGCAGATGGGATAGGCTACCCGTTGCTTATAAAAGCGAGTGCCGGCGGAGGGGGTAAAGGGATGCGGGTTGTCTCCTCCAGTGCCGATTTTGCCGACGCACTGGCTGGAGCGCGCCGCGAGGCTATGTCTGGTTTTGGTGATGACAGTGTCCTCTTGGAACGATATCTTACCAGGCCGCGTCATATCGAAATCCAGGTGTTTGCCGACAATCAAGGCAACGTTCTGCATATCTTCGAACGTGACTGCTCCATTCAGCGCCGCCACCAAAAGATAATCGAGGAGGCTCCTGCTTTCGGCATGAATCTCCAGCTGCGTCAAAAAATGGGTGAGGCTGCTGTAGCCGCGGCAAAGGCCATAGGATATGTCGGTGCCGGAACAGTCGAATTCCTTCTCGACGAAGATACTTCCTTCTATTTCATGGAGATGAATACCCGTCTGCAGGTTGAGCACCCGGTCACTGAAATGATCAGCGGGCTTGATCTAGTGGAATGGCAGCTGCTGGTTGCTGCCGGCGGGCTTCTCCCGCTGTCGCAGGAACAGCTCGCCATCAGCGGGCACGCAATCGAGGCACGCATCTATGCCGAGGATCCAGCAAAAGAGTTTCTCCCGTCCGTCGGCAAGCTGCATCATCTCCGCACGCCGCGTGAGAGTACTCATGTGCGGGTTGACGTCGGAGTGCGAGAGGGTGGCGAGGTCAGTATCCATTATGATCCGTTGATCGCCAAGTTGATCGTTTGGGATAGCGACCGCAACGCGGCTATCAGGCGCATGAAAACGGCTTTGGCTGATTTTCAGGTCGTAGGCGTAACAACCAATAACGGTTTCCTGAACAATATTTTCGCTCTGCCTGAGTTTGCTTCCGGAGAAGTTGATACCTCATTTATTGAGCGCAACAGAGAGAAACTGTTCCCCGAGTCAATTCCTGCTTCTGATAGGCTTTTGGCGCTTGCGGCGCTTCAGCTGATGCTGAAGAACTCTGCTCTCAGGAAAAAGGAGGCGCTTCAGTCTCAAGACCCTTTTTCTCCGTGGCATCAGACCGGAGGATGGCGACTCAACTCAGACAATTATCAACAGTTGCATTTTATTGATTCCGAACAAGTGGTAACCGTCACAGCACATTACAGACCGTTCGGATTTCAGTTGGATCTCCCTGGCGGGAGCCGGTTTGTGCAAGGTGAACTGGATGAGGCAGGGGATATTTTTGTCGATTTTGCTGGCACACATATCAAGGCCACGGTGATTCAGAAAGGCGCAATCCTTACTCTGTTAGACCAAGGCAAAAGTCATCAGCTCATGGTTCACAACCCGCATCTGGTAGACGAGCAGAATGAGGTGACAGCAGGGCGTCTTACCGCTCCGATGCCTGGTAAGGTCGTTGCCCTGATTGCTGCTCCCGGCAGCAGGGTCGAGCGAGGTGCCCCGCTTATGATAATGGAGGCAATGAAAATGGAGCATACCATTTTCGCTCCTTCTGACGGGACGGTAGCGGAGTATTGTTATCCGGTCGGAGCAGTACTCAACGAAGGTGCCGAATTGTTGATATTTAACGTTGAAGTGGGAAGTACTGTAGCATGAGAATGTTGAAACGTTTATCAAATAGAGGAGATTACATTATGACGGAATATGATTACTGGAAAATCTTTCCACGTATGCCCAGAAAAATAACGGTCGGTGACATTACCGTTCGTGACGGCTTTCAGCATGAAGAAAAATTCGTTTCCACAGCTGCAAAAATGTATTATCTCGAAGAACTCATTTTTGCCGGGTGTCGCAATATAGAGGTCACAAACCTCGGGAATCCGCACCTTATGCCGCAGTTCAGGGATGCTGAGGTGCTTTTGGCTCATTTGCGGAGTGACGATTTTCGTAAGCGATGTGCCAGGCGTGGAATCAACTACGATGATATCTGTCTTACTGCCATCACGATACGCGAATCAGCCGTCGATCGCGCGGTTGAACTATCCAAAAAGGGGATCGGTCCTGACCGGATCCTTATGATGGTATCCACAGAGGAGCGGCATCACTTTGCCAATTCCGGATGCACTCTTCCGCAATATTGGCAGGAGGCGGAACGTAGCATCAAAAAATGCAACGATGCCGGCATTAAAATGTGCGGTACGGTTAGTACCATTTGGGGAAGCCCGATTGGCGGAGCCACCGATATGAAAGATGCCGTTGAGTTCACGAAACATTGGCTTGATATCGGAGCCCATGATGTCGAGCATGCCGATCACGACGGGAGCGCTTCGGCACCGGATGTTTACCGGTATTTTTCTATGGTGCTTGATGAGCTTCCAAACACGGATCTGCATATCGCTCACTTTCACGAAACAAAGAGAGTCGCTTCCGCTTCGGTGCTGGCGGCTCTGCATGCCGGTATTACGCACTTCGAGGCAGCTTTGGGGGGGCTAGGCGGGCAGCCGGCAAACTTTATCGATGACTGTCCGGTCAAGGGAACCGGTGAGTACTACTATCGTGACCCACGTTATGTAGGCCTTGTCACTCTTGAGGATACTCTGGTGCAGATTGATGAAATGGGTATAGAACATGGTTGGGATGTTGACCGGGTTCTGGTTCTTGGCGCACAGCTTGAAAAGACTTTTGGCAGGAGACTTCGCTCCGAGGCGATCATAAATGGCAGAACGGCAAAGGAAGGGCATCTTGAATACGCCCGCCCCGGTCTCCCAGAATTGAAGAAGAAACTTGGCGAAGCGCCAGATCAAAAAATGCCTTCGGGCTGTGAGCAATTCTAAATTGACGTATAAGATTTTCGTGGTAATCTCTCCCCCACGGTTGCTCACACCCATATAAAAAGATGGATTGAGCCAGTCCTTTCAAGTAGCAGGATTTCTCTTCTGAGCCGCTCGTCTCTGTTCGGCAAAACCACGCCAGTAGTTTGCATTTTGACTGAGTCAGATAGACGACTTCATAGCCAATTAAGGAGTATGGTTTCTACTTGTGCAGTTTGATGGTGCGGACAGTGAGAGCAAAGATGAGATCAAAGGAGATTGAATAAGGTATGCAGCAAATGAGAAAAAAAGATCCGGGATCAATAGTGGTAATCGTAGTTACACTCATATTGTTTATTACAGCAGTGTTTTTTAAAGGCATTACTCATGACCTTTTGCTTGAGGCAGGGGTCTTTCTGGTCTCAGTAAAACTAATAATGATGGCATATAAAATTAGAGTTTCATTCGAGTCTGTTCAAAGTAAATTAGATGAAATAAAAGAAATATTAACAAAAGAACCCAAATAAACAAAAAAAATCAGTATTTGAAACTTCGACAGATAATTAAGGGCAGTCCAACCAGAAAAAGGCACCGTTTATTGTGTCGCTAAATGGAGCAAATCCTATGGGAATTACATATTCAATCGAGGTTATGAAAGGAATATCACTGATTCCCCTTACGAAAGATACCATACATAATATCAGGATAGTTGCGTTGCTGCAGGGGATCTATTCATTTGCATGGTCGCAGACCGATCCGGCCGTTTGACAAGATAACGATAACCTCTTTGTTAGGAATACTGACTTGAAACTGAAAGCGCGTTCTGTCGCACTGCTAATTTGCCTGTTATTTGTTTCATTAAGCTCCCATGCGGCTTCGGAACCAAATGAAGAGAATTGCCGTAAGGCAATCGCCGCCGGATTAGAACAACTGCGCATTATCCCTCCAGATCTTACCAAGCGCGATGACGAGGCTCGCAAGAATTTGCTCGTAGAGTTGGAACGGCTTGTAGAAACAAATAGAAGCAAGGGAATCAGTGAATGCAAAACCTGGATACAAATGATGGGAAAAGCTTTTAATCAGTAGCTTTTTGCACAAAGATCAAAACTCAGAAAAGTATGAGTGGGCAGGGACCAATCTCTATATAAAGGCTTTGAAACGATGATTCCAACAAGACAGTTGGAGACCCCCTCGCCAGAAAAGGCAAGGCTTGCGGATCCACTGCCGGACCCCTAGGTAAATCAATCGGAGAACAAATGAAATTAATTGTCAGAGTTCCGCTAGCAACTATTCCAAGGAGTTCATTTTCATGAACGATGCAATTATCCGCCTTACCCAGACTGTTAAAGGTTCAGGCTGTGCAGCAAAACTGGCTCCTGGTGATCTGGATCGTGCTCTATGTGGTCTTGACCTGCCGGTTGACCCGAATCTTCTTGTTGGACTTGAACGCGCCGACGATGCCGGGGTTTATAAGATCTCAGATGAATTGGCTCTGGTGCAGACGGTTGATTTTTTTCCGCCCATGGTTGATGAACCGTTCAGTTTCGGACAGATAGCTGCGGCAAATGCTCTTAGTGATGTGTATGCCATGGGTGGCACGCCCAGGACAGCGATGAATATTGTGGCCTTTCCGGGGCGGACCCTCGATATCTCAATACTACGCGACATCATAGAGGGCGGTCTGAGCAAAATGCGTGAAGCGGGCGTTGTTCTCGTCGGCGGCCACACTATTGATGATCCAGAGCTTAAATACGGACTTTCAGTTACCGGGTTTATCCATCCCGCCCGCATTCTGACAAAAAAAAATCTGCAATTCGGCGATCTTTTGCTTCTTACAAAACCGCTTGGCACCGGAATAGTCACAACAGCAATAAAAGCGGGGTTTGCCGACAAGGAACTTACTGACAGGGTGACCCTGGCCATGGCAACATTGAACATGGCTGCAGCGGAGGCCATGGCCGGTTTCGCTGTTCACGCCTGCACTGACATAACCGGCTTCGGATTTCTTGGGCATCTGGCGGAAATGGTGGTAGACTCCGGTTGCGGCGTTCTCGTAAAGTCCCGAGAAATTCCACATTATTCGGAAGCTCTGCAGTGGGCAGATATGGGACTGATACCTGCCGGTACATATAACAACAGGAATTTTCGCGGTGCTTTTGTAGATTTTGCCGACTCAGTATCTATGGCGATTCAAGACCTGCTCTTTGATCCGCAGACGTCAGGAGGTTTGCTGATAGCTGTTGCCGCTGCGGATGCCGAGCCTCTGGTGGCTGCGCTGAAGGCGAGGGGGGTAGGGTGTGCTGCGATTGTCGGTGAAGTAGTTGCAAAACCGTTTGGCAGGATTGTAGTTGAATAAGTGCTGAAGGAGGGCATATGAAATTCGAACTTGATTGCCGTGGTTTGAATTGTCCGGCACCGGTATTAAAAGTCAGGGATGCGATTGAACAGGAGCAGCCGACGTCCATCTCTGTAATAGTTGACAACGATGCCGCTCGGCAGAATGTCAGTCGTTTTCTTGAACATCGCCACTATCAGGTCAGCTTTTATCATCAAGGTGCTGACTTTATCGTCTCTGCCTCAAACTCCTGTGCGGTTCCAGAGGTGGAAGTAGATGCTGTAGGAGTAAGCCCAAATGCGGCTCTCCCTGGAACAAAGAAAATCATGGTTCTGGTCACCTCTTCAAATATGGGACATGGCGATGACGGGCTCGGTGATATGCTTATGTTCAATTTTATCAAAACTCTGAAGGAGATGGGGCCGGAACTATGGAGAGTTGTTTTTGTCAACAGCGGTGTGAGTTTTGTCTCGGAAGGGTCTGAAGCTGTGTCTGTTCTGCAGGTGCTGGTTTCTCTGGGAGTAGAAGTAACCGCCTGCGGTGCCTGTCTTGCTTATTTTCATCTGCTGGATAAACTTCAGGTCGGCGAGGTCACAAATATGCTTGAAATCGTAACCGCCATGAAACAGGCGGATAGTGTGGTTACTATATGACAAACGGAAACAGCTGATGCCGGAAAAAATCAAATTTGCTCCGCAACTTATCGACAGTCATTGCCTTATCGATGTGAGGACTCCTCTTGAATTTGAAGAGGATCATATTCCGGGGGCACACAACGTACCGCTGCTTACCAATGAGGAGCGGGTGGAAGTCGGGACTATTTACAAACGGGTCGGGCCGCTCGAAGCGAGGCGCCGCGCGTTGGAGCTCACCTGTTCCAGATTCTCCGGCATGGTAGACCGCATACTCTCAGTAGCCGCGGGGCGGCCGATAGTTGTCTACTGCTGGCGGGGTGGCCTGCGCAGCCAATCTGTGGCCATGCTTGTGGAAACATGTGGCACGACTGCCTGTCAGCTTGCCGGTGGTTATAAAAGCTATCGCAGTCAGGTGAGCGATTTTTTTGAAAAGTGTGAGTTCTCCTCTCCGCTTATTGTGATTCACGGCATGACTGGCGTGGGTAAAACCACTTTTATCAACGGCCTTGACCAAGCAAAATGGGCAACCATTGATCTTGAAGGGATTGCCTGTCATCGCGGTTCGGCTTTTGGTTCTCTTGGACTGGAGCAGACAGTGACACAGAAATATTTTGAAACGCACCTCTGGGATGCCTTCAGGCGCCTCCCTGCCGGCAAGCCTGTCGTTCTTGAAGGGGAAAGTCAACGAATCGGTAGATATTCACTTCCCGGAACGCTTTATCAGAAAATGGCAGGCAGCTGTAAAGTCTGGTGCCATACTACCATTGAAACCCGCATCGTTCGCCTTGCTCAAGAATACGGCCACCGCGAGTATCAGGCAAAAATGCTTGAGGCGCTTGAGAGAATCAAAAAGAAACTTGGCGGAGTCCGTTTTGCCGAACTCAAAAGCAGGGTTGAGGCGTGGGATGTTGAGGGGATTGCAAGAGGATTGATTGAAGAATATTACGACAAGATGTACTACAAAAACCGACCATGGACACCGGACATAGATCTTGACCTGGAAGACTTCGCATTGGCGGAAGCCGATTTGGAGAACTTTATGGGGATTGAGACCTCAACTTGACTTCAAATTGGTGCTGACAAGGCTCTCTTTGCCGACATGCTTGATCAGCGTTCGGAAAAGTTCCCCTCGTTTCAGTAGGAAACCTCAAACTGCATCGGACTATATGGGGAATTATGGAAGATATTTGGTGCCGGTCCGGTCAGCAGGACAAAGTTGTTTATTTTATAATGCTGCTTCGCAAGGAAGTGGCTCACCATGTTACCGTCATCTAGTGCGATGGAGCCGAAACAGGCTATTGTATTGCTGTGAAACATGTATTCCGGACGCCCCGTCAACCACTTGTTCTTCTTTACGTTGAACGGTCTGTCTGGTCCGAAAACATCAAACTCAAGGCTCTTGCCGGTTAATTTCTGAGAAGAAAAGTCACTCAACTTTATCAAATCTTTTTCTACGTCCTTGAACAATAAATAATTAGGCAGATGAGGTTTACATTTAAGCTCGATAATACATTCGATAGTCATGGTGACTCTGTTTACAATCAACAGGTCAGGACAGTAATTGATGATTTTGGCAAATTCATTTGGAAAATTCGGATCCGAGTATTTTTTCTTGTCAAATTTTGGTTCCACAAAAATCAGGTGATTTCCAGGTAATACAGCCAAAGATCGGCTAAGACCAGCATAGAGTAGCGCTTGAAGGGAATGTTCAGAATTTATTTTGTCGTTGTTGAACGCGTCTTGCACATCAACCATCCAGGCTTCTTCAAGAGCGGAAATGAGAGTCATATTCATCGGTTTCCTCCGAAAAAAAATTATGCTGCCGCAACCTAATGTCAGCAAACGCTGATTCGGAAGTTCTCTCGATTATGTTGGGAGTAGGATAAAAGTCGGTGATCACCATTGCAATTAGTCCGTCATTAGTGAGCAAATGATTGACGGTATTTGTTGATCTCCCTGATCAGTTCCGTCCGGTCGAAATATATTTCGTTTCGCTTTATTTTCCCCTCATCGTTGAACTGCAGAAAACAAAGTGCTACACACTCAACAATCTTCTCTCCCACTGGTATGCGTGCTTCAAGTCTGTTCACAAAACCGTCTTCCAGCGGGATAGGCTCGACCTGATTCCATACCCAGGTAGGGTTATGGCTGAGGACCTTTGTAAAATAGGCAAACAGTTCATCTCTGCCCTTAATGCCGGTCGGTCGCCCTGGATCAAGAAATGTGGCGTCATCAGCGTAAAATGCTATCAACTCTTGAGGTTTGTTGCCGGTCCATTTCGGCAGCCAGCGATTAGTAAAGTCCCGTGCCTCTTCCTGTGTCATCATACGCGGATGCTCCTTGCCGGTTAGTTAATTTCCTTCTGCATGTTTCTGCGCCATCTTCTGGCGGTATTCAACAATCTCTTTACGTAATGAATTCAGTTTTGAAACCTTCTCATCCACCATCCTGGTGTGTTTGTCGAGAATAGCGATAAGCTTAGGTATCATTTGACTGGTTTCTTTTGCCTCGCCATAGGCAGCATACAAGTCCTGCATTTCTTTGATAGTCAATCCCAGGTATTTAAGCTTAATTATGAACTTTATCCTCCGGACGAAATAGGGAGAATAACCCCTGATCGCTCCATCCGCGCGCTCTTCAGATTCAATTATACCGACTTCCTCCCAGTAACGGAGGGTTCTGGTTGTAAGACCGACACTTTTTGCCAGATCACCTATTGCTGTTATTTGGCTGGATACGTCAATGTTATTCATAAAATCCTCAAAATGGTACCTGACTTTGCAATTAGTTATTAAAGCCGAATTATTGTTTTGTCAATATAGCATCATAGAACATCATTAAAAATGGTATTTTCGAGCTTTTACTATCTTTTGGTAATCAGTAAGCTGAATATATATTCAGTAAGGGAGTACAAAAATAACTATGTATTATTTGTGCTTGACTCAAACGTAAACGCAATAATATAGTGTAGCACATCTGCTAAATTCTAACCGCGTTTTATTTGACTGTTAAGGAGAAGCCAAATGTCTAATGCAGAACGTGCCGGTGATGAGGGTGTGAGCCTGCTTTATACGCTCAGTAAGGAAGAGTTGGTGAAAATCATAGTCGATGATGCAAAAAACTGGCTTGCTCACGATGGTGTCTGGTTTCAGGCCATTGAAAAACAATACGGCATGGAAGCCGCGGTGGCGATTGATACGGAGGCATGGCGGCATTTTACAGTGATTGAAGCCCGGCGGATTATGGATCGACTGGGCATGAAGCCGGGTGCTGGAATACCGGCATTGGTTGAATGTTTGAAACACCGTTTTTATGCAAGGCTTAACCTTCAGGATGTAATTGAGCAGAGTGAGGCGCGTGTAGTTTTTCGCATGCTTGACTGCAGGGTACAGTCAGCTCGCAAGCGCAAGGGTCTGGCTGATCACCCATGTAAATCAGTCGGAATAGTTGAGTACAGTGAATTTGCCAAGGCAATTGACCCAAGAATCAAAACAAATTGTATTGCCTGCCCACCGGACGCACATCCTGAAGAGTTCTGGTGCGCCTGGGAATTTATCCTGGAAGGTTAATATATTTATCTGTCGGAGGAAATCATGTCTTTAGCTGTGCCGGAACCCTATAAAACCAACCACAATGTCAGAATTGTCACCGCAACCAGCCTGTTTGACGGACACGATGCCACTATCAACGTCATTCGTCGCATCCTGCAGGCTTCCGGTGCAGAAGTTATCCATCTCGGTCATAACCGTTCGGTAGAAGAGATTGTTACGGCAGCTATACAGGAAGATGCTCAGGGAATTGCAGTCAGTTGCTACCAGGGCGGACATGTGGATTTTTTCAAGTACATCATTGATCTGCTGAACCAGCGCGGTGAAGGGCATATCAAGGTATACGGCGGCGGTGGCGGAGTAATTGTCCCGGATGAAATTGCTGAAATAGAAGGTTATGGAGTCAGCAAAATATTTTCTCCGGATGATGGCCGCAGGATGGGACTGCAGGGGATGATCAATTTGATCCTCAAAGAGTGCGATTTTGCTCTGGATCGGGACATAACGGCAGAAACCTCCCGGCTGGCACAGCAGGATATCAGAGCGGTTAATACGCTTATCAGTCTTGCCGAACAGGCGGTTCATGACCACGCTTCCGGCTATGCCACACTTCGTGAAACCATCAAAAGGATGGTTAAGGATGTTCCGGTAGTCGGCATTACAGGAACCGGTGGTGCTGGAAAAAGTTCCATAACAGACGAATTGGTATTACGTTTTACCAGAGATTTTCCTGAAAAAAGTGTTGCCATTCTGGCCGTTGATCCATCCCGTCAGCGTACCGGCGGAGCGCTGCTCGGCGATCGTATCCGAATGAATTCGATCAATACCAACAAAATATACATGCGTTCGCTCGCTACCCGTGACTCACAGACGGAGCTTTCCGCTGCCATTCAGGATGCCATTGATGTCGTCAGGGCTGCAGGCTTTGATTTAGTATTTGTCGAAACGAGCGGAATTGGTCAGGGTAATGCCGGTGTTGTCGGGGTATGTGATGTTTCTCTTTATGTCATGACATGCGAATTCGGCGCACCGACCCAATTGGAAAAGATTGACATGCTTGACTTTGCCGATGTGGTGGCAATTAATAAATTCGAGCGAAAAGGTGCTGAAGACGCACTGCGCAATGTGCGTAAACAGTACCGTCGCAACCGCAATCTATTTGATGCTGCTGATGAGACTCTGCCGGTATTTGGTACCATTGCCTCCCAGTTCAACGACCCAGGCACCAGCGTACTTTATCGGACGCTGCTGGATGTTATTAACTCCAAAAAGGGAAGTAACTGGCAATCTGCATTGCAGATTACCGAGAAAGAGAGCCTGAAAAAATACATTATCCCGCCGGACAGGATTCATTATCTTGGTGAAATTGTTCAGACGGTGCGGGGCTATCGCAGGCATGTTAAAGAGCAGGTGGATGTTGCCCGCAGATTATTCCAGTTGACCGGTGCCAAGGAAGTGGTGATGCAGGATGCCGCCCTGGTCGAGCTTGAAAAACAATTAGTGCTATTCGAGTCCAGGCTGAATGAAGAACCGAAGAAGATTCTGAAAGAGTGGCCCGAACTGAAGGCATCCTACCGTCGTGACCAACTGATTACCAAGGTGCGCGATAAAGAGGTCAGGAGCGATTTATACACGACAACACTTTCAGGTACGCGTATCCCGAAGGTATGTCTTCCGGATTTTGCAGACTGGGGTGAGATCCTTCGCTGGTCCATGTTTGAAAATGCTCCCGGCTTGTTCCCGTTCACCGCGGGGGTTTTCCCGTTCAAGCGTGCTGAAGAGGACCCCAAGCGCCAGTTTGCCGGTGAAGGAACGCCGGAACGCACAAATCGCCGATTCCATTATCTGTGCAAAGATGATGATGCCAAGAGACTTTCAACGGCATTTGACAGCGTGACCCTTTATGGTGAAGATCCTGATTATCCACCGGATATCTACGGTAAGGTCGGCGAGAGCGGTGTTTCAATCTGTACCGTCAACGACATGTCCAAGCTGTTTGCCGGTTTCGATCTCTGTGCACCAAACACCAGCGTTTCAATCACCATCAACGGGCCTGCGCCGATGATGCTGGCATTCTTCTTCAATGCCGCAACCGAGCAGCAGATCGATGTTTTTCGGCAGAAAAACGGCCGTGAACCGTCAGAAACTGAATATCAGGAAATCCGCTCCTGCACTCTGCAGACTGTGCGCGGTACGGTTCAGGCCGATATCCTCAAAGAGGATCAGGGACAGAACACCTGCATTTTCTCGACAGAATTTGCTCTTAAGATGATGGGTGACATGCAGCAGTATTTTATTGAGCAGAAGGTTCGTAATTATTATTCGGTGTCAATCAGCGGCTATCATATCGCCGAAGCGGGGGCTAACCCGATTTCGCAGCTTGCCTTTACACTCTCAAACGGATTTACCTTTGTCGAGTATTATCTGTCACGCGGTATGCATATCGATGAATTTGCCGCCAATCTGTCTTATTTCTTCTCCAACGGACTTGATCCGGAGTACTCGGTAATCGGTCGCGTGGCACGGCGCATCTGGGCAGTCGCCATGCGCGAGAAGTACGGCGCTAATGATAGGAGTCAGAAACTCAAGTACCACATCCAGACATCCGGCCGCTCTCTTCATGCCCAGGAAATGGATTTCAATGACATCCGCACTACGCTGCAGGCGCTGATGGCGATCTATGACAACTGTAATTCACTACACACCAATGCTTATGATGAGGCGGTTACGACACCTACTGAGGAGTCAGTGCGCCGGGCAATGGCGATTCAGATGATTATTACCAAGGAGTTTGGCCTGGCAAAGAACGAAAACTCTCTGCAGGGTTCTTACATTATTGAGGAGTTGACCGACCTGGTGGAAGAAGCGGTTATGGCTGAATTTGAGCGCATCGACCAGAGAGGTGGAGTGCTTGGAGCTATGGAAACCCAGTATCAGCGAGCCAAGATCCAGGATGAGTCGATGCTGTACGAGCATAAAAAACATAATGGTGAGTTGCCGATTGTCGGTGTCAACACCTTCCTCAATCCACGTGCAGACGAGGAAGGCTATAACGTCCCTGGCGAACTGGCGCGAGCAACTAAAGAGGAAAAAGAACAACAGATACTGAACTTGCGGGCTTTCCAGGACGCAAACAAAGATAAGGCACCGACTGCACTCAAAAAGCTGCAGGAGGTGGCCATATACGGCGGCAACATTTTTGCCGAGTTGATGGATACCGTCAAAGTCGCCTCGCTGGGGCAGATTTCACATGCCCTTTACGAGGTTGGCGGAAAATACAGAAGGAATATGTAGGGGGTTTTGCAATGGATATTTTTCAGGTTTTTCGAGATCGCCGCAGTATTCGAAAATACAAGGATATTCCTGTGGAGAGGGACAAGATTGAACAGATTCTGGACGCCGCGCGTCTGGCGCCATCATGGAAGAACATGCAGTGTTGGCGCTTTTTGGTGCTTACCGATGCTGAGCGACGTGCAAAGGTCTTTGATGCGTTTCCGGACGATAATCCTGGCAAGAAAGCCATCGGAGCCGCTCCAGTTGTCATAGTTGCCTGTGGTAATCCGGCAGAGTCAGATGTTGAGAACAACATTGACTATTTTGTCGCTGATGTTGCCATCGCTTTCGAGCACCTCTGTCTGGCAGCCCATGCAGTGGGCCTCGGAACCTGTTGGATGGGTTGGTATGACGAAACAAAAATCAAGCAGGCACTCGGCATTCCTGACGAAATGCGCATTGTCGGCATCACGCCACTCGGTTATCCGGATCAGGAACCTAAGCAGCGCCCTCGCAAGGAACTTTCCGAAATCGCATTTTTTGATCAGTGGCCTTAAACAACTTAACAGGGGAAATCACCATGCTGACACAGGCAGAAATACAAGCAAGAATAACTGCAATGCAGACCCAACTTCAAGGCAAAGGGATTGATGGCGCTCTGTTCATCTTCCCGATTGACGTCTATTACTTTTCTGGTACCCGGCAGAATTCGACACTATGGCTCCCGGCCTCTGGCGAACCGGTTCTGCTGGTACGAAAAAGTCTTGCAAGAGCCAAAAGCGAGAGTCCGCTGTCTGATATTCGCCCTTTTCCTTCAAGCAAGGAGCTTGCTTCACATTTTCCAGTGGAAGCTCAAAAAATCGGCTTTACCTTTGACGTTGCGCCGGTACAGCAGCTGAATTTTTACACAAAAGTGCTTGGCGGCCGCGAGTTTGTAGATATTTCCGCACTCAATCGCGAAGTCCGCTCCGTAAAATCAACCTTCGAGCAACAACTGATGAAAGCCAGCGGCGATGCCCTCTCTTCTGTATTTGCCATGGTTCCATCGTTTCTCAAAGAGGGAATGAGAGAGCTTGATCTCGCCGCTGAATTTGAGTATCGGCTGCGCAAGGCTGGCAATGAAGGTTTTGTCCGGATGCGGGCTTTCAACCAGGAACTTTTCGGCGGCCTTACAGTTTCTGCAGGTGCTGCGAGCTACGGATTCTTTGACGGAGCGGTCACTGGTCGCGGTCTTTCCAATGCCTCTCCGCAGGGTGCCTCCCGCGATACAATTGCCCGCAACACGCCGGTATTAATTGATTTTACGGGTGTATTCGACGGCTACATTACAGATATGACCAGAATGTTTGTCATTGGCACTCTTGATCCCGAACTGCAGCGCGCTTTTGATCTTTCAGTTGAAATTCAGAATTATATTCAGCGCGAGTTGAAGCCGGGTGCTGTTTGTGAAGAGTTGTTTCTGAAATCAGTTGAAATGGCCCAGCAGGGTGGCTTCGGAGCAAATTTTATGGGTATGCCGGGTGAACAGGCAAAGTTTGTCGGTCATGGGGTCGGACTGGAACTGGATGAATTCCCTGTACTGGCACAAGGTTTCAAAGTTCCTCTGAAGGCAGGGCAGACAATTGCAATAGAGCCCAAGTTTGTATTTCCAGGCAGGGGAGTAATCGGTATCGAAAATACCTTTGCGGTTTCTGATAATGGCGGCGTGAAATTGACCAACTTTGATGACAGTATACGGTTTTTGTAAATACTGGAACTATATTTGTGTAGAGAAAATCACTCGATATTCGGAGGCAATTTATATGAAAGAAGAAGTCTATATCGTTGATGGCATGAGGACTCCATTTGGCTCTTTCGGTGGTGTTCTGTCAGATGTTTCTGCCTCTCAGCTGGCATCCACAGTCATAAAAGGACTGCTGGAACGCAATGCTCTTCCGGCGGAAGCGGTTGGTGAGGTGATATTGGGACAGGTTTTGAGTGGCGGCTGTGGTCAGGCTCCAGCTCGACAGGCTATGCGTGGGGCCGGTGTGCCGGATGCAGTGCCGGCTCTGACGATAAACAAGGTCTGCGGCAGTGGCCTCAAGGCAGTAATGCTGGGAAGCGATTCGATACAGTTGGGCAATGCGGAAGTCGTACTGGCAGGTGGCATGGAAAACATGTCGATGGCTCCGTATTTCCTGAAAAAAGCGCGTAACGGTTTTCGTATGGGGAACGGTGAAATTTTCGATTTGATGATTCACGACGGCCTGTCTGATCCGTACACCGGTCGCCATATGGGTGAAATAGGGGAAGCCAGTGTGGAGCGTAACGGACTGGCCAGAGAAGAACAGGATGAACTGGCTCTCCGTTCATATAAACTGGCTCAGACAGCAGTAAAAGAGGGTGTGTTTAAAGACGAGATTGCACCGGTGTCCAAGAATGTTCGTGGAGTTGATACCCTAATTTCAGATGACGAAGAGCCGTTCAAAGTAGATTTTGACAAGATTACCAAATTAAAGCCGGTATTCAAGAAAGAGGGCAGTATAACGGCAGGTAACGCTTCTACTATTAACGATGGAGCCGCTATCCTGTTGATGGCTGGTGCCGCTGCAGTGAAAAAGCACAATCTTACCGCTAAAGCCAGAATCGTTGCATCTGCCACAAGCAGCCTGCACCCGGACTATTTTCCTGAGGCTCCGGTTTCCGCAATCCAGTCAGCCTGCGATCGTGCAGGGCTGAAAGTTGAAGATATTGACCTGTTTGAAATCAACGAGGCATTTGCTTCAGTGACGCTGATCGCCATCAAGAGCTTGAAGCTTGATCAGGCTAAGGTCAATGTCAACGGCGGTGCCTGCGCTATCGGTCATCCAATCGGCGCAAGCGGTGCCAGACTGGCACTGACAGTTGTTCGTGAACTGCATAAACAAAATCTGCGCTACGGACTGGCTACGCTCTGTATCGGCGGCGGTGAGGCGGTTGCGGTTATTTTTGAGAAAGTATAGGGGGGCAGGAATGATTACAACTATCGGAGTTCTCGGAGCTGGTCAGATGGGCAACGGTATCGCCCATGTTTTCGCACAGTACGGTTATAAGGTAATCCTTTTTGATATAGCCGAGGCGCAACTGGATAAAGCGGTCAAGACTATTGGACAGAATCTTGAGCGACAGGCGAAGAAGGGTGCAATTTCTGAAGCGCTGGTCGTTGATACCCTTGGACGCATTAAGGTTACCCAGGCCATGGAAGAGTTGGGCAATGTTGATTTTGCGGTCGAGGCAGTTACCGAGCATGAACCCCTAAAGCTAGAAATATTCCGCAAGCTTGATGGAATAGTAAAAGAGGGGTCTATTCTCGCATCTAACACTTCATCAATCCCAATTACCAAGATTGCTTCGGCAACAAACCGTCCGGATAAAGTCATCGGTATGCACTTCATGAATCCGGTGCCGTTAATGAAGCTGGTCGAGATAATTCGTGGGCACGCCACCAGTGATGAGACCTTTGCTCAAACATCCGAATTGGTGGCGAAAGTCCAAAAAGAGATGGCGGTATCGCAGGATTATCCAGGTTTTATCGTCAACCGCATTCTCATGCCGATGATCAACGAGGCGGTATTTGCTCTGTACGAAGGGATTGCCACGGCTGAGGATATCGATAAAGGGATGAAGCTTGGGACTAATCAGCCGATGGGGCCGTTGACCCTGGCAGATTTTATCGGGCTCGACACGTGCCTCGCTATTATGAATGTACTTTATGACGGCTTCAAAGACCCAAAATACCGCCCTTGTCCGCTACTTGTCAAAATGGTTAACGCCGGGTACATGGGGCGTAAATCCGGACGCGGCTTCTATAGTTACTAGGAGAACAATATGGAATACAAAAATCTGCTGTTGGAAAACCGTGACGGAATAAGCCTGCTGACTATTAACAGTCCGCGCACCATGAATGCTCTGAATAGCGAAGTGTTGGGGGAGCTTGAATGTGCGTTCTACGAACTGAATCTGGATGAAAGCGTTAAGGTTGTAGTCCTCACCGGTGCTGGTGAAAAGGCTTTTGTTGCCGGTGCTGATATCAAGGAGATGTCGCAGATGAATTCCTTTCAGGCGCTGCAGTTTGCTCAGAAAGGGCAAAGGGTCATGCTGCTCATTAACAGGATGCGCAAGCCGGTTATTGCCGCAGTTAATGGCTATGCACTGGGTGGCGGTTTGGAACTGGCGTTAGCCTGCGATTTCATTTATGCGTCTGAAAAAGCCAAGCTGGGCTTTCCTGAGGTGGGACTCGGTGTCATCCCGGGGTTTGGCGGTACGCAGAATCTGTCCAGACTTATCGGGGCGAACAAGGCTAATGAGCTGATCTTTAGCGGACGGATAATCAATGCAGCTAAGGGTTTGGCCTGGGGGATCCTCAACGAGGTATTCACCCCCGAAGAATTGCTGGCAAAGGCTATGGAGACGGCTAAAGAGATCGCCGGTAAAGGGGCTCTCGGTGTCGCCTTTGCAAAAGATGCCATTGTGAGCGGACTGAGTATGTCAAAGAATGACGGATTCCGTTATGAGGCATCTCAATTCGGGGTGCTCTTTGCTACGGAAGATCAGCGCGAGGGAATGGGTGCTTTCATGGAGAAACGTGCAGCTTCTTTTCAGGGCAAATAATAACGCTACGGGGGAATATCATGAATTTCGAATTGAGCCAGGATCACAAGGTTTTGCAATCTGCTGTACGCGATTTTGTTGAAAAGGAAATTAAGCCGATTGCCATGAAAATAGACGAAGATCATGCCATTCCCGATTCACTGGTTAAGCAGATGGGGGAAATGGGCTTCCTCGGCAGCTACCTGCCTGAGGAGTACGGCGGGGCAGGACTAGATATGCTTTCCTACGCCATTGTAGTCGAAGAGGTTTCCAAAGCCTGCGGTTCCAGCGGAGTTCTGATCTCGGCACATACTTCTCTTGCAAGTGGCCCTATATATACTTTTGGCACTGAAGAACAGAAGAAAAAATGGCTTCCGGCTCTTAACACCGGCGATACAATAGGTTGTTTTCTGTTGACGGAACCTGGTGCCGGAAGTGATGCGGGCGGTACTGCAACCACCTATACCCGTGATGGCGATCATTTTGTCATCAACGGCAGCAAAACTTTTATCACCAATGGTGGCTATCTGGGGACCGGTGTGCTGTTGGCATCATTTGACAGAAGCCTGAAGCATAAAGGGATCAGCGCATTTATTGTCGATCTTCAGTCTCCCGGCGTTACCATTTTGAAAAATGAAAATAAAATGGGTATCCGTGGCAGCTACACTACCGCTTTTGCTTTTGATAACCTGCGCGTTCCGGTTGAAAACCTGCTTGGCCACGAGGGAAAAGGTTTTAATATCGCAATGGATACTCTTAACGGCGGTCGTATCGGCATCGCATCACAGGCGCTCGGGATTGCCGAAGGCGCTTTTGAAAGAGCCCTCGCCTATTCCAAGGAACGAAAGCAGTTTGATCAGGCAATCTGTGAATTTCAGGCGATCCAGTTCAAATTGGCTGATATGTGGACGCGCATCGAAACAAGCAAACTTCTAACTTACAAAGCGGCATGTCTTAAAGACGCAAAAAAGAGTTACACCATGGAATCAGCCATGTGCAAAATGCATGCTTCAGAAACCGCAACGTACGTAACCAAAGAGGCGATGCAGATTCATGGAGGCTATGGCTATATTGCCGATTACGAGGTTGAACGGATGTATCGCGATGCCAAAATCACCGAGATTTACGAAGGCACAAATGAGGTTCAGCGCGTAGTAATCTCCAAATTACTGTTGTCGTAAGCGCGAGGACGCGCATGGAAGCTACCCGTCAAATATACTGGAACGTTGGCCATTCTGTTGTCATACCGATGTATCTCATGGCCTTTGCAGCCTTTGGCTGGATGGCATGGGGATTTTGGCAACGTCTGCCGATCTGGCGTCTGGGAAAAGCGCTTGACCGTTTTGATCGTTATGACGAGCGGATCAAGCGGATGATTGCCGAGGTCTTCAGCCAGGTAAAAATTTACCGTGTCACTGATGGCGGGGTATTTCATGCCATCTTTTTCTGGAGCTTCCTGATTCTCTTTGCCGGGACAATGCTGGTTATGGTTCAGGCGGATTTTTTCACTCCGCTGTTACAGGTGAACGTCCTCTCCGGTGAATTCTACAAGATATTTTCTCTTGCGCTTGATGTTGCCGGGATTCTGGCGCTGATCATGCTGGCCGGTCTGTTCATTCGCAGGTTTGTTGTACAACCCAAAGGACTGGAAATAGTCAAGGATGACTACATCGTTCTACAACTGCTGTTTGCCATTCTGATCACCGGTTTTCTGACTGAAGGTGTGCGGATTGCAGCCACTGAGCTGCAACAAAATCCCGCGCTGGCAAAGTTTTCTCCCGGGGGACTGCTGGTCGCACAGATTTTCGCCTCAATGACCCCTGGCACACAGCAGGTAGTTCATCAAATCCTATGGTGGCTTCATTTTGTTCTGGTTCTTGGTTTTTTCTGTGCAGTTCCATACACAAAACTGCGACACATATTCACTACTGCCGCGAACGCTTTTCTTGCACCGTTCGAACCGAAAGGGAGCATCGCAAACATAAACCTTGAGGACGAATCAGCGGAACAGTTTGGTGCCTCGACAATAGCGGATATGACCTGGAAAGACATCTTCGACGCCGACGCCTGCACCTCCTGCAAGCGCTGTCAGGATCGTTGCCCTGCGCATACTACCGATAAACCTCTTTCGCCAATGAGGGTTGTAAAACAGATAGGCGAGCTTGCCGAAAGCAATCCGGGGGGAAGTCTGATCGAGGCTGTCAGCCAAGAGGCGCTCTGGTCTTGTACAACCTGTCGTGCCTGTCAGGACGTCTGCCCGGCGAATATTGAACACGTCAATAAAATTCTAGAAATGCGTCGTAACCTTACTCTAATGGAGGGTGTATTTCCCGGTGATGAAGTGCGTACCGCCGTCAGCAACATTGAGATTAACGGCAATCCATTCGGTCTTGCCTATGCTGCTCGCGGTGAATGGGTCGCCGGACTTCCGGTGTCGCTGATGGAGCAGGACAGCGATGTCGATATCCTCTATTTCGTAGGTTGCTACGCATCGTTCGACAAGCGCAATCAGGCTATTGCCAAAAATTTTATCAAAATATGTGCGGCTGCCGGCATTAAAGTCGGCATCCTCGGCAAAGAGGAAAAATGCTGCGGTGAGCCGGTCAGAAAACTGGGCAACGAATACCTCTACCAGATGACCGCAACTGAAAACATCCAGATGATCAAGGCGTATGCCGTCAAGAAGATCGTCACCACCTGTCCGCACTGTTTTAATACCCTGGCGCGCGACTACAAGGATCTTGGGCTGGATATCCCGGTCGAGCATTACAGCACCTACATCCACGCTCTCCTCCAGTCAGGCCGCCTCAGCCTGACGCCGGATCCGTTCAGTTTTACCTACCATGATTCCTGCTACCTTGGCCGTTACATGGATATTATTGAACAACCCCGGGCTATTCTTGCAAATGCCGGTGGCGTTATCACCGAAATGGCAAAGAACGGCTATGACAGCTTCTGTTGCAGTGCCGGTGGCGGTCGCATTATCGCCGAAGAAAAGCTGGGGAGCAAAATCAGCGAAGTCAGGATAACGATGGCTACCGAGACCGGAGCGCCGCTGCTTGTTTCCAACTGCCCCTTCTGTCTGAGCATGTTTGAAGACGGCATAAAAACCGGTGGTGCGGAAGGACAACTGCAGGTGAGGGATCTGGCAGAGATCGTGGCAGAGCGGATAACAAGGTAATAACTGATATTTTTGGAGGTAATTCACATGAAACTGCTTGTCTGTATCAAACAGGTTCCTGACATGGAATCACGCTTCAAACCTGATGCTTCAGGCATTTGGTACAACGAAGCCGACCTTGCTTTCCGTATGAACGAATATGATGAGTACGCAGTGGAGCAGGCTGTTCAACTGCGCGAGAAGCTGGGAGAAGGCAGCGAGCTTACGGTTCTTTCCATCGGGCCTGATCGCGTAGTTGAGGCAATAAAAAAAGCTCTTGCCATGGGATGTGACAACGCCGTCCATGTTCAGGATACGGCTGCTTCAGCCAAAGATCCGTGGCAGATTGCCTCTATCATAGCCGGTTATGCCAAAGACAAAAGTTTTGATGTGATCTTCACCGGCATGCAGTCACAGGATCGTGGCTCGGCGCAGGTTGGTGTCACAGTAGCGGAACTGCTGGGTGTTGCCTGCACTACGACAATTGTCGGATTTGCCTATGATAATGGAGTCATCACTGCAAAACGTGAACTTGAAGGGGGCATAAAAGGGGCCGTCACGCTGAATACTCCGGCGCTTGTTACCTGCCAGCTCGGTTTGAATGTGCCGCGCTATCCGACACTGCCGAATATCATGAAAGCCAAGAAGAAAGAGATCACAGCTATTCCGGCTGCTGACCTGACCACGTCAGAATCACTGGCAGCGACTACAAGCTTCCATCCACCAGCCAAAAAGGGTGGCGGAATCGTTCTCGAAGGTGATGTGGGCGAGCTAGTGGACAAGGTGATAGCAATTCTAAAAGATAAAACTGCGGTATTGAGATAGGAGTCAGCCATGAAAACACTTTTGATCGGTGAATACCGTGAAGGAAAAATGCTTGATTCAACATATGAACTGCTCGGATTTGCTCAGCAGTTTGGGGGCGAATCCACTCTGTTGCTGGTAGGGAGCGAGACTCAGCTTCCGGCGTATGCTGGGACACTTTATCTGGCAGATGCAGCGAGCTGTGGAGAATATAATCCTGACCTGCACAAAAAGCTGATTCTGGAAACGGTACAAAAAGAGGATCCGGATTACATCGTATTTGTTCACTCTTCATACGGATGGGATCTGGCTCCTCGAGTGGCTGCGACTCTGAAGGCGGCTCAGGTCTCTGAAATTATTGCAATTGCCGATGGTGGCTTTGAGGTTGCTTGCTGCAATGCCAAAATGCGCCGCACGGTAAAGCCATTGACAGCCAAAGCGGTGTTGACCATTCAAGCCGGAGCATTTCCGGTCTTGCAGCCGGGAGGCGCCCCGGCAGTTGTAAAAATAAGTGCCGAAGGCAATGGAAGGCTGGCTTTCGTCGGTTATGAACCTACGGAGAAAAAGGATATCGATCTGGCCAAAGCCGAAGTCATCGTCAGCGCCGGTCGGGGTGTGGGTAAAAAAGATAATATTCCGGTAATTCAGGCATTGGCAACCGCATTGGGTGGTGAGCTCGGTGCCAGTCGTCCGGTGGTTGATGCCGAATGGGTATCACACGATCATCAGGTAGGCACCACCGGGCAGACGGTATCGCCAAAATTGTACGTGGCCTGCGGCATCAGCGGAGCCATCCAGCATTTGGCCGGCATGAAAAAATCTGATTTCATACTTGCAATAAACAAGGACAAGGATGCTCCGATCGGTGAAATAGCCGATGTACTGGTAGTGGCTGATGTTATGCAGTTTGTGCCGGCTTTGATGGCAAAAGTTGCAAGATAGTTCTATCCTATTGGGGGTACGTTATGTTTCTTGATCTTACTGAAGAGCAGAAATTAATTCAGGGCACAGCCCGTGATTTTGCCAAGGCAGAACTCGAGCCTGTGGCGGCAGCGCTGGATCAGAGTGATGACAGGGCACCACTTATGGCCAATTTAAAAAAACTGGCAGAACTTGGCTTTATGGGATTGAATGTTAAAGAACAGTATGGTGGTACTGAAGCCGGAGTTGTCGCCTTTAGTCTTGCCATTACTGAAATTGCCAGGGCATGTGCTTCAACTGCCGTAACGCTTTCTGTCAACAATATGGTCTGTGAAGTAATTCAGGCGGTCGGCAACGAAGAACAAAAGGTAAAATACATTCCGAAAATATGCTCCGGTGAATATGCCGCAGGTGGTTTTGGTCTTACTGAGCCCGGTGCCGGTTCTGACCCATCCGGCATGGGTACCCAGGCGGTAAAGGATGGTGACTATTTCGTTATTAACGGTTCAAAGGTATTCATTACCAGCGCTCCGTATGCTGGTGTGTTCGTTGTCTGGGCGGTAACCGACAAGGATGCGCCCAAAGGGAAAGGGATCAGTTGCTTCCTGATTGAAGGAGGTACCCCCGGTCTGATAATCGGCAAAGAAGAGAAAAAGATGGGGCAGCACGCCTCCGCTACCAATGAATTAATTTTTGACAATTGCCGGGTTCCTGCCAGCGCCATGATGGGCAAGCTCAATGACGGTTTCCGAATTGCCGTGGCAGAGTTGACTGGTGGCCGCATCGGCATCGGTTCACTGGCGCTTGGAGTCGGACTGGCAGCTATGGATTATGCGACAAAGTATTCGACAGAACGGGTTCAGTTTGGTCAAAAAATAAGTAATTTTCAGGCACTACAGTGGATGATTGCCGATGGCTACACCGAGCTTGAAGCGTCACGTTTGCTGTTGATGAGTGCTGCCTGGCGTAAGGAAAACGGCAAGAGTTTTGCCAAAGAGGCTTCCATGGCCAAGCTGTTTGCCACCGAATCAGCCAATCGGGCATGTTACAGCGCAATGCAGATGCTTGGAGGTTATGGTTATACTCAGGATTATCCGATTGAGCGTTTTACCAGAGATGCCAGAATTACCGCAATTTATGAGGGGACCAGCGAGATTCAGAGGCTTATTATTTCGCGGGAGATCCTGAGAAACTTCAGTTGACACTTCAGTTTAAAAGGGAGGAGTGGATGAGTACTTCAAAACGTATCACATTGCAGCAGGCGGCCGAAGTGGTAAAAAACGGTTCCAGTCTTACGTTCTCAGGTTTCACTATCTGGCGGCGTCCTTTTGCCTTGGTGTATGAGCTGATCCGTCAGCAGAGACGTGGTCTTCATCTGATTGAGGTCAATGGCGGTCCGCAGACGGAATTTCTTGTAGGTGCCGGTTGTGTCGACATCTGGGAGTCATGCTGGGTCGGCCATGAGCTTTACGGAAAGTACGGAGCCAATCTGTCACGCAAGGTCGGCAATAAAGAGATCATCGTCGAGGATTACAGTCATGCAGAAATGATGTTCCGTTTTTCCGCGGCTGCTCAGGGAGCGGCGTATGCCGTAACCCAGACATCGCTTGGCACGGACATCCATAACCCGGAGTACGATATGCTGGGTAGGGCAGGGAAACGAGACGGCAAGAAAATTGCCAGACACAAATATGTATTTACGATAGATCCGTTTTTTGATGCCGGTGCACAGGTGATGATTCCGGCTGTAAAGGTAGATGTGGCGATACTTTGCGTCCAGCAGGTCGGCGAAGAGGGAACTGTGCGGGTCAACGGTCAGTATTATTCGGACCCTGAAGCGGCACGCGCTGCCGATATTACCATAGCAATCGCGGAAGAGATTGTGCCGGAGGAGTATCTGCGCCGTAATGCCGATCAGAATACGATCCCGAGTTTTGAGGTCGACTATATTCTGGAGTGCCCATACGGGGCTCATCCGACAGGCATGTTCGGCCGCTATGACGTCGACGGGGCGTTTCTCAAGGATTTCTACGCCTGCACCCGGACACAGGAAGGGTTTGATGACTTTGCCAAAGAGTGGATCCATGGTCAGGATCATATGAGCTATCTTGAAAAACTGGGATGGCCGAGAATGCTGAAAATGAAGGCCAACAGCGCTATGAATTACAGTCCTCGCGAAAAAAAGGGAGGGAAATGATTATGTCAGAGTTCGCACTACCAGAAGAATACGGGCTTGCAGACCTGCTCTGCTGTGCAGCTTCACGTGAAGTGGCTGATAATGAGATTGTTTTTGCCGGCACCGGACTGCCGATGGTCGCCATCATGCTGGCACAGAACACCCATGCTCCAAACCTGAAGCTGATTTTCGAAGCCGGAACTCTTGACGGACGTCCGCCAGAGCTTCCAACGTCTGTTGGTGATGCCCGCTGCGAAATGGGTGCTTCCCGCTCTTCGGGGCTTAACGATGCTTTCAGCATTGCCCAGCGTGGTTCGGTTGATCTGGGATATCTTGGTGGTGCCGAAGTCGATCAGTACGGCAATGTCAATACCACCTGCATCGGTGACTATCTCGATCCCGAACTGCGCCTGACCGGTAGTGGTGGTAACCCGGACATCAACTCATTCGCCAAACGCACTGTATTTATCATGGTACACGAAAAACGCCGATTTGTTGAAAACGTCAGCTACATAACCAGTCCAGGCTGGCGGGTTAAAAAATGGCCGGGCGGCGAATTCGTTCATCGTCGCGAACTTTACGGCGCGGCGTTCCGTGGCGGTCCTTCGGCGGTAATAAGCACGGCCGGTGTCTTCCGTTTTGATGAAGAGTCCGGTTTGATCTATCTGGATACCTGTCATCCAGGCAAAACTCCGGAAGAAATCCATGGGTTATGTCAGTTTGATCTTGATATTTCCCGTGTCAAAGGCGAAACTGCTGTTCCGACCAGAGAAGAACTTCGCATAATTCATGAAGTGCTTGATCCGGATGAGATATTTATTCCGAGGGTGAAGAAGGGGTAGCAAATGGCGCAATTAAACGCCATGGAAGATTTTCAGAGGGATATCAGTTATCACGTCATAAAAAGCGATGAAGGTCAGATCGTCCTGAAAGCTCAAATGAAAGATCGTTTCCACGACATCAGGATGGAAGTCTTTGTAGATTTTGCCACTTTGGAAATTGTTGATTCCAGAGTTGATTTTGTTCGTCACCCGACAGAGGATTGCCCCAATGTTGCTGCTCGGATGGCTGAGTTGACTGGATTTGTTATCGGCAAAGGGCTGAACCGCAAGCTTACGGAAACTTTTGGCGGCGGGGAAGGATGCGGCAATCTGCGGGTTATGTTGCAGGGCCTGTTGCCGCTGGCTATGAACGTTAAAGCTGCATCCGGCTATACAGACGAACAGGCGATGCTTGACTCAATAAAGCATCGCCTGTCTGGAAGTTGCGCCGGGTATGTAAAGCGATAGCTTTTGTTTCTACTTACGGAGTTGATGACGCAAGTCGGAAACCAAGAATATCGCTTTTATAGGTGTTGGAAGCTTTGTCACGGTAGGTCGTCCGGAGCGTTTGTGCGAAGCCGTAACCACTGGCAGCCCAACTACCCCCTCGGTAAAATACTGTCGTTGGAGCCGTGAGGTATGGACCATACAAATCACTAACCCACTCAAACACGTTGCCGCTCATGTCGTAAATTCCAAGGCTGTTTGGCTGCTTCGTTCCAACTGTATGAGTGGTTTGTGACGAGTTGCCAGAATACCATGCATACGAGCCGATCACGCTTACATCATCTGTGCCGCTGTACCTTTGATTCAGTCCTCCGCTTCGGGCGGCATATTCCCACTCTGCCTCAGTTGGCAGGCGGTAGTTTTTGCCGCTCTGCGTATTAAGTTGCGAGATGAAGTTCTGAACATCATTCCAGCTTACCTTCTCAACAGGGCAATTTGTACCGCAGGCAATGAAGTTTGAAGGATTCGGTCCCATAATAGCTTGCCATTCCTCCTGAGTCACCTCAAACTTGCCGATATAAAACTCTCCAACTGTTACCGGGTTAACAGGCAGCTGATTTGGCAAGCCATCGACAAGGTAGTCGCCCATATCGAAGGTTCCACCTGCTACCTTCACTAACACCGGGGAGATAACAGATGGTGTAGTAGCGTTAACTTCTGCGCTATAACCCGAATCACCAACGCTGTTGGTTGCACGAATTCTGTAATAACGGGTCGAAGAGGCAAATAGAGACAGGTCATTGTAAGTGGTTGCATCAGCAGAAACTGTGCCTATTTCGGTATAAGCTTCTTCGGAGGGTGTCCTGCGCTCAATCTTGTAGCCGGATTCATTATTGGCGTTGTCTACCCATGAGAGAGCAATACGAGTAGTTGAAACAGGTGAAGCGGTCAAACCTGTTGGTGCTAAAGGCGACGTAGACGGAGTTGCTGAAATGTTGATAGGTAGAGGGTCAGAACTGGCTACTGCGACGGGTATAGCTGTGAAGGTGTAGCCTGATCTGCTTGGAGTCAGTGTGTAGGAGGTGTTCTGACGGCCACCGGTGAGACTGAAATTTCCAGCTTCGTTGGTAATACTGTTTGTCAGACCCGTGGCACTGATCGTAACGCCAGCTAGGGGTACTCCTCCGCAGGTGACAATGCCTGAGATGATGAAACTTCTTTCTGGAGTTGTGATGCTTATTTCATTGCTGTATTCCGAATTACCAAAGTTGTTTGTTGCTCTAATCCGATAGAAATAAGTTGTGGAAGCCGAAACAGTAGTGTCACCGTATGAAACGGCATCGGGCGCCGTAGTTGAGAGTTCCGTATAAATTCCGCCTGAGGTCAGGCTTCGTTCAATTCTGTAGCCGGTTTCATTGTTTGCGTTATCTGCCCAGGCAAGATTTAACTTGTTGTATGCTACTGGGGAGCCAAAAGACAGAGAAGTGGGTGCAGCCGGTGGCACAGCAGGTCTCATTGTAACCGGGTCGCAGTAATAAGTTTTACCGGCTTCGAGCGTAACATTTGCAACAGTGCCTTCGTAAATGGGGTTTGAGTTTAAGTCCAACCCCAAAAATGTAATGGTTCTGCTACTTCCTGCCGGCACGTTTGCAATAGAACCTGTACCAGCTAATGCGTCAAAATCCTTGGTCATTGTGGTCATGTCTGGAGCTGAAACAGACATCCTGACTTTGAGTACACTGGACGGCAGGAGTCCGACAGATTTTGCGACTGGCCACTTTAGCTGAAAATCAATTCCTGCACCACTATTCCCCTGTGGTAAATTCTCGCTACCACCACAAGAAGTTAGTACAGTACAGATGAAAAGCGTGATGATGATGCGCAGTAAAATGTATTTTGTTGTCATATAGCCTAACTCTCTTTTTGTTTGTTCATAAACAGGTCTACCATGATCCCACAACGGTTGTCACAGGTGTCGCTACGTGATTTGTTTCCTGTTTTGGGCTACTCTTGCCTCCGAGTACGATAACAGCTACAACAGCGCCAGCAATTGCTGTAAGTCCGACTCCTCCCCACAGCCACCAATTGATTCCGTCACCTTTTCGAACCGGTTCTTCAAATTTATCGTTGTATCTGCGATATTGCGGTGCTTCAGGCGCATTGGGGTCTATAGGAACAACAAATTGATTATCAGTAGGAGTATTTTGATTGAAACCATTAAAGTCAGCTGCATAAAGTTGCATCGGTAAGAAAGTTGTTAATACAATGATTGTGATTATTCGAATCATCGGACTCTCCAGAATGATAATTTGTTCACAGGATTAATAAACAAAATAGTAAAAAAATCACTAAACAGCTTATCGTTCGGCAGTTTATACTACTGACTGAAAAATATCCATATCAAAAGGAAAGGCAGTATTTCAAATGTTATTAAATTGCTGCAGAGACAAATATAATTCCAAGCAGCACTATGTGACTAATTTCTTTAATGGTAACATACAACGTAAACGGATGCTTGACTCTAAACTTTCCAATCTGCTAAAAAGGTTGACCTGAATTCAGACAAGGATGTATCAAGATGGCCTATATTACAATAAATGAGTCACGTTGCAAGGGGTGCGGTTTATGCACGATAGCCTGTCCAAAAAAACTGGTTTCCATGAGCGAGATCCCAAACAGTCTGGGGTTCACCCTGGCGATTTTTTCTGATACGGAAAAATGTACCGGCTGCTCTTTGTGCGCAGAGATGTGCCCTGATGTCGCCATCTCGGTTTTTAAGGAGTAAATGGATATGACAACTGTGACAGCAGAAAAGTTATTCGTAAAAGGGAACGAAGCGGTTGCCATGGCGGCTATCGAGGCGGGTTGTACCTGCTATTTTGGTTATCCGATAACTCCGCAGAGTGATATTCCGGAGTATCTGTCACGTGAGCTTGTTAAGTCTGGCGGTGAATTTCTTCAGGCAGAGAGCGAAATAGGAGCGATAAATATGGTGTTAGGTGCCTCGGCTGCCGGCGCCCGCGCTATGACTTCATCTTCCGGTCCTGGAATATCGCTCAAGCAGGAGGGGATATCCTACATGGCCGGTTCTGAACTGCCTGGCGTTATTGTAGATATCATGCGGCAGGGGCCTGGTCTTGGGGGTATAGACGCATCACAGGCTGATTATTGGCAGGCGACAAAGGGGGGTGGGCACGGCGGCTACCGGATCATTGTCCTTGCTCCCAATTCGGTGCAGGAGATGTACGACCTGACTATGCTTGCTTTTGATCTTTCCGATATTTACCGGATGCCGGCAATGTTGCTGGCCGATTCGGTTATAGGACAGATGAAAGAATCAATAACTGCAAATCCTCGTCCAGTTGTTGCGCTGCCAGAAAAAGAGTGGGCGGTTCGCGGCAGGACTGAAGGCACTTTGCAGAATGTCGTAAAGTCTCTTAAATTGGGCGATGGCGAGATGGAAAAACATCACTGGAAGATGGATGCTCGCTATCAGGAGCTGGCGGAAAAGGAAAGCCGCTGGGAAGAGGTTGATACAGCGGATGCAGAGTTGATTGTGACAGCCTTCGGATCGACCTCAAGAATAGCTCGGACTGCAGTATCTATGGCACGCGAATCAGGATTGAAGGTTGGGCTGTTGCGGCCGATTTCCCTGTTTCCTTTTCCGAAGAAAGCCTACGCCTCACTTTCGGAACGTTGTAAGCTTTTCCTCTCGATTGAACTGTCAACCGGGCAGATGGTTGATGACGTTCGTTTAGCGGTAGCGCGGGACGCTGAGGTAGCTTTCTATGGTCGGCCTCCTGGAACCGGTTCGCTGCCGACTCCTGAAGAAATTTTCGAGCAGATAAAGAAAACCTGTCAGGCATGTGCTTGAACAGTGGGGGATATTAAATTATGAAGCAGGTATTTACCAGTCCGGAAAGTCTCAAAGATGTTTCAACGCACTTCTGTCCCGGTTGCCATCACGGATCTGTACACCGCCTGGTTGGAGAGGCTCTCGACGAATTTGGTATTCGCGCGGAAACGATTGGCGTCGCATCCGTTGGTTGTTCTGTTTTTCTTTATGGTTATTTCGATATTGATGTAATAGAGGCGCCGCATGGTCGTGCGCCTGCCGTGGCAACAGGTGCAAAACGTGCCCGCCCGGATCGCATTGTTTTCACCTATCAGGGGGACGGCGATCTTGCTGCTATCGGCATGTCTGAAATCATCCACTCGGCTAATCGCGGAGAAGGCATTACCGTTATATTCGTCAATAATACTACTTACGGAATGACTGGCGGGCAGATGGCTCCGACTACCATGCCGGGACAGAAAACGTCTACATCACCATACGGACGTGACATTACAAAGGATGGTGCTCCATTCAAGATGGCTGAGTTGCTGTCAAATCTTGATGGAGTTGCTTTTTCGGCTCGTGTGGCGCTAAACAGTCCAAAAAATGTTATCCAGGCTAAAAAAATGATCAAAACAGCTTTCCAATATCAGGTTGAGAAAAAGGGTTTTTCCTTTATTGAAGCCCTGGCTGCTTGTCCGACCAACTGGAGTATGAGCCCGCTCGATGCAAATCAGCGGGTTTGTGATGAAATGATTCCATATTTTCCATTGGGTGTATATAAAAATACTGCAAATTTGTGATCCGGAGATATTGATGCGCTACGATGTTTTTTTCGCCGGTTACGGAGGTCAGGGAGTTTTGCTGGCTGGTAATCTTTTGTCATATGCTGCAATTCACGAAGCAAAAAATGTATCCTTCTTTCCATCATACGGAGTTGAAAAACGTGGTGGCGCTGCCATGTGTACAGTAGTTTTTGCAGATGGCGACACCGGTTCTCCAGTGGTCGGGAACCCGTCGGTTTCTCTGCTGCTCAATCAACTTTCTTTTGACAAATATGCATCCAAGGTGAAGCAGGGCGGAATCTGTATTGTTAATTCCAGTCTAGTGGAAACAGGTGGGGTGGAGTTGCCTGGAATCGAAATGGTAAAGGTGCCGATGAATCAGATCGCGATTGATCTTGGTGATGTGCGTATGGTCAACATGGTGGCTTGCGGTGCATATATCGAAAAGTCCGGCGCTTTGAAAAGTTCATCATTGGAAGCGGCATTGAAAAAGGCGCTACCGGAGCGAAATCACAAATTGATACCCGCCAACGTCAAGGCGATGGAAGCGGGTGCTCAAGCGGCAAAAGGTAAAAACGCTTGACGTTTTAGCTCTGGTTTGCTACAAAGAGCGCTTTCAGAAAGGGGTATCGCCAAACGGTAAGGCAACGGCCTCTGACGCCGTCATCTCTTGGTTCGAATCCAGGTACCCCTGCCAAATAATTACAGGCACTTACAGCGAAAAATTGTAAGTGCCTTTTCTTTTTAGTGCAAATTTAGTGCACTTGATTTCAAGCGCAACCATCATTTTTCAATCAATATCAATAGACCGGAAACAAAAAGAGGCCGCCATAATAGCCGCCCCTCGCTGTTCCCTTATGAATCCGATCTCTGCCGACCGGCTAACCGTTGCCCGCCATCAATAGCCGTTGCTGTGGTAGTTGCGCCGCGTAATGCTCGACCCGCTGCCGTGCAAGTGTGTAAACATCCCTATAATGAAGCGCCGCTGTCATGCCATCTTCAAGCGCCTGCTGAATCAGATATTCTGCCGTTGTGAGGAAAGCAAGCTGCATACCGTCAAGCATATCTCTGAAAGGCTGTGGAGACGCCTGCTTGACCAGAAAAAGCGCCTTGTGTGTCATTTTGGTAATGTTCTGAAAGTACATCCTTGCATGAGTGCTACCCTGACCGGCTGCATAATCACAAAACCGCGCTATGGTATCCGTTGCCACCCGCCGCGCCGTTTTGCTTTCTGCTCGCTGCTCCTGCCAGGAAAGATTCAACTGATTCAAGAGCGCCGCTTCCATTTTGTTGAAGCTCTCAATAAATTGAAGTTTGAACAGTAGCGCACGTTTGCCAGTGAAACCCATTGCCAGAAGTGAGAAACCGTCTCTTGTGATTTCATAAATGGATTGCTGCCGGTTCATCGTGTCCAGGTAAGAGACCGGCTTAAAATTGCGCCGATCTTTTTCCGGCAAATCTGCTGAAAGCCGCTCTATTGCCTGCAATACGCTCTTGTGTTTCTTCCCGAAAATATCTGCAACCTTCAAGGAAGTTGTCACCGCCTGCCGGTGCTGAATCGTTACGATCTGGTTCATGGTGTCACCTCTCTTTTTTCGCAGTCAATAGCTTGTCCCAACGTTGGGAGAAGCTATCGCATTTTATGGTGTCTGCCAGTTGTCCCACCGTTGGGACAACCGCCTCAAAATGGTATATCTTCCTGAAAATCTTCCCGCTCCGGCTCCGGCTTTTCACCCGATGCCGCCGCTCTGCCGTCATGCTTTGCCGGTGTTGTTCCCTGCTTGGTCAATACCTGCTTGGCTTTGGTGTCATAAAGCCCGGTATCCCATATCTTCTGACTTGCCCGGTTAAATGTCACCGCAATATTGACGCCCGCCTGACCCGTTCTGTTTTTCTCGACGGTCAAGACGTCCTGACCGTTTGTGTCCTGCCAGAATAAAAGCATGGAGTGTGCTTTCTGTGCCATACGGAAACAGCCTGCAAGCTCGGTCTTTGTCGGCTTTCCTCCGGCGTTACCCTGCCGGTTTAATTGTGCAACAAGAATCAAATGGACATCTTGCGCCCGTGCTGTTTGCAGGAGTTGCGCCGTCCAACGTGCAAGGCGCTGCTCTTCTGATTCAATCCGGTTTGCCTCTCCGGTGTCTGCAAGTGCCGTCTCTCCAATGTAATCATAAATCACCGCCTCGACGCCGTGCTGTATGGAATATTTACGAATCAGGCCGCAAACTTCGTCAATCGTTCTTGGACTGTTATCTGACAGAAACATGCTCTTGCTGTCGAAAGCCTGCCGAAATTCATTCACCACGTTTTCAGGATTAAAACCGCTGGTAATCTCTTTTAGTGGTCTACTCCCTGCAATGCCTGAAAGCCGGTCAAGGTTCATCTGGACATCGTTCTCATTGGAGATAAACAGAATCTTCCTTCCCTGCTTGGCAATGTTGGCTAAAAGATTGAGTGCAAATGTAGTCTTGCCGAAACCTGTTGCCGCTGCAATCAAGGTCAAGCTCTTTGGCTGCAACCCTCTCAATGTCTTATCCAGGTAATGCAGGCCGGTCTTTATTCCTTTGATATACCCCGGTTCTGTGGATCTTTCGTGCTGTTTCTTCTCGACGATTTCTGAAAGTTCCAATGTCGAATAAACCCGCTTCCGATCTCCTGTCAGTACAATTTCAGAAGCAATGTCGCTGAATCCGCTTGCAAGTTCCAACGGTTCAAGAGTGCCGACTTGCTGCAATAATTGTGATGCTCTCCGGTGTATTTTACGCCGCTGGCTCATGGTCTTGATAAGCCGCGCCCGGTATTGGATATTTGCTGACAGAAAACCGGCGTCCATTGCCTCGACAAGTATTGAGGCGTTGACGCCGGATGTTCGCGCCAAATATCCCAGGTCAATGATTTTCTCTTTTTCGTATAGTTCTGAATATGCCCGGTAACACTGGCTCATTTCAGGATTATAGAAGTCATCAGGCCGCAAGCTATCGCAGATTTCCAAAAACGATTCATTGACGTTTAAGAGGTTGCCTATCAGCTCCATTTCAAGCTGTTTGTCGTGAAACTCTCCGGCGTTACTCATCGGCTGGCTGCTCCCTGAGACCTTCAAGGCGTGAATCGATCTTGGCAATGTTCGACTGTAGCTGTTCGACAATCTGCTCGAAACCTTTTTTCATTCCAGATAAATGCAGGATTTCTGCTTGTTGACGTGCTTTTTCAAAGCTGCTCATTGTGTCTCCTCCCTTTTTTCCAAAATCTTCACAAGGCTTTCTAGTGCCGTCGCTATGCGTTCCGTTGCTGATACTAAATCCTGAAATGTCTCAAATTCCGTGTCTAACATTCTTGACCCCTTTAGTTTTGTAGTAGTGCCTCAATTTTTGCCCGATTTTCTCGGACAGAAGATGTATTGATTCCGATCAATGCCGCCGTGGTTCGCGTGTCCAGCTTCAAGGCCATGCTGACCAATAAAAGAAACGTCTGCTCATCAGTAAGTTTCGACTTGCTGAAAGGCGTTGCTGTTGACGCTGTGAAGTAATGTTGACAACCTTTGCAAGCTACCCGGCCACCGTTCCAGAAAGTTACCGCCGCTTTACCCTCGACGGTACAACCGCAATATGGACATGCCGCCCGCTCGCTGTGGATATGACCGAACAGCCACCGTCTGACTGCTCCGGTGTCCAGGAGACCGGCCACCACTGCCACCGCTTGCGCCGGTGTCGGCAAGTGTGGTGCTTTTGTTGTGTCGTTTATGCTGTTCATAGATGCCCGCCTTTTGTTGTAATTCGTTGTCGTGGCTGTTTCCGGCGCTATCGTCATTTTTTCAAGTCTAAAAATATTGATATGTAGAGAAACAACGCGGTTCGCATGACCCTCACCATGTAATGCTGTGGGAGTACCTTTTGTTTTCAATCGTTGAATATGTCATCCAATGCCGCTCGTTGCTGCTCATCCTGCCAGGTAGAGACCGACCCGCCCGCTGTTCCGCCTGCCTCATTCAGATACGATTCAAACTTACTGCCGAATAATGTTTCCGGTCTCAAATAGCCTGACATCTTCGCATCTGCTCCCCATTGATTCTGCTTGAACTCGATCACCTTCAGAAAATCTTGGAGCGTGAACCCCTCTTTAAGTCGTGCCGATACTCCCCTGACCAATGCCGACCCTGTAGCCCTGAAATTCTTTCCTGTAGTCTCATTCAGAAACCCTGCTACCTGCTCGAAAACAGAATCAGAAACCCCTTTATCTATCTTCCTTTTATTACCATTACTTTGTTTTGTTCCCCTGAGCGTTTCCTCCGCGTTTACTTCGGCGTTTCCGTTTGTCTGGTAACTCTCGAAATTTACTAGCGTTAAAGTGTTTCCTTTTGCGTTCACCTTTTGTTCAATCATGCGTTCACCCTCTAACAGCTTCAAAAACTGGTGAACTGACTTAATATTCCACTGCCACCGTGAGGCCAGAAACCGCGTTGAAACGAATAACTGACCGCGCTGCAATGGTACAACCGACCCGGAAACAAAACGCTGTCCATCGGCAAAGCTGGCTTGCTGTAGCAGGTCAAGCCATGCCTCCGCCCGGCTGTACCTCCGGCGCTCTTCCCATAACCAATGATTGAAGAAACGCCGGTGAATGAGGAAATAGCCACCGTTCGCCATTACTTGACTGCCGACCCTGATTCAAGCCACTGACAGAAAAGCTCATCCACAATCAAAACCTTTTTGCCGACCTTACGAACACATGAAGAAAAACCGTTTCGATCTGCATTAAACCAAAGCCACCGCAAAGACCCCTCAGTAAAGGCCGGATACTTTGCCGCCGCCTGTTTGATTGTCATATAATTTCTTGCATCCATTTGCTGTCACTCCCTTGATTAGTTTTTGATTATTTGTGATAAGCGCTTATCACTTGTTTCGATTATCGGCATGACATACTAATAAATCAATGTAAAATATTGTAATCGTTACACATTTTACTGATTATCAGGTTTGTCAAAATCACTGATTTTCTGGTATTGAAAAATCAATAAACAAAAAAGAGGCCGCCGATTATGGCAACCTCTTTGATTATTCTTATATGTGGCGCTGGAGACCTTCAACGCCTCCGCCCTGTCATCGATGCAGTCACCTGTAAAAAGCCCGCTATCGGCTTTCTGGTTCGCCATGTTTCCGATCTTCACCGGCTGTCAGTCCAGAAGATACGCAGTCCAGGTGAATAACCCGAAAACAAAAAGAGGCTGCCGATTATGGCAACCTCCCCGTAATGATTATTTCAAGCGCCTTTCCAGTTTCTTCATAATGCTTTCGTTATACTTTGCCCGGTGTTCCTCAATCCATTTCCGGCGCTGCTCTTCTGTCGGCTCTCCATGCCGCTTTACCCGCCGCGCCCGGTACTCTTCAAAATGCTGTTGATTCCACTTCTTGCAGTAAACCTCATAAGCTGACTTGTATTTCAAGCCCTCTTCAATCTCATCCCGTTTTTTTGCATTTATAAAAACAAGGCCGTTTTTTTCAGCAAATAGTCTCAATGTCCTGTAGCTGACATCAAAGGCCGCTGTTGATTTTAGGCCAAAAAGAAACCTGATCTCATTTGCTCGGCTGTCAACGTGTGGCTGCTTGATCTTGCCCGCCTCTTTCAATATTGAACTATCAGGAAAGAAAGCATCTTCCATGTGAAAGCCCGGCTTTCCTACGTTCTCAAAAAATCTCTTGATGCCACCCGCCATGCAATCAAGTACCCATGAAGGAAAGAGCAACTTGTTTTCGTGGCAGTAATGAAAAGCTTCAAGAGCATATTGAGGATTGCCGCGGGCAAAGTCTTTTTCCAGTTCTGCAATATGCCGCACCTCATCAATGCCCGGCTGCCTCAATTCATAACTGTTGAATGTGGAAATCATGCCCGCGCCCCCTATCCGAAAATCTTCTTATTCATGGATTCCACAACCGACGAAACATGAGCATCTGACAAATGAGCGTACCGCTTGACCATTTGCAGTGTCTTGTGTCCAAGAACTTCCGCAATCTCTGACAATGTAGCGCCGTTCATAGCAAGGTAAGATGCCGCACTGTGGCGCAAATCATGGAACTTAAAATTCTCGATCTTTGCCTTCTTGAGTGCAAAAAGAAACGCAGTCCGCAAGCTGGCTGGCTTAACCTTTATTTCCTTGTCGCTCGACTTAATTTCCGGCATGACCTGCCGACGATCTCCGGCGCTCTTGGTTTTCAGTTTTGCCGATTCTTTCGCAGTCTGTCGTTGTGGAAAAACAAGATTCGTGTCAATTCTTTTGACCTTCTGTTTTTTCATCTCTGTTAATATTTCAAACGCTTTACTGACAACGGCCACCGCGCGCCGTTCCCCGTTCTTGGTCTCTTCCAGAATGATTCGACGGTTTGATAAATCAATATCATTCCAGGTAAGATTCAAAATCTCTCCATATCTCATGCCGGTTGACAGTGCCAGGATAACGACCGGATACAAAAACGGATTCTTGCTATCCTGACAGGCTGCCAGAAATCGCGCCCGCTCATCATCATCAAGAAACCTGACCCGCCCGCGTGACTCTTTCAGCTTGGCAACTTTCGGCATTGGATTGACTTCAAACCACTGCCATTCATTTGCTGCCACCGTCAAACAGTGAGACAAGGCCGTCATATATCGGTTGACCGTTGCACCGTTTCGCTGGCGCTTGGTCTCGATCACCTTTTCAACTTTCTTGCCGAGCTTCCTTCCGTTCTCAGGTGCAAGGCGCTGCTTGTCAATCCGTGTGCTGATAATCGGCTCGCTGCATAGCTTGTCTCTGACATCACCAATCAATGAAGGCGTAATATCTGCAAGCGTATAAGCGCCGATCTGCTCTTTCCAGTAGAGAAGGTGTCGCAATGGATCTTTTGAGGATTTCCGGCTAATCAGTTTTGTTTTGATATACTTGTCAATCGCTTCGCTCAAAGTGTGGCGCTGCGCTTCGGCTGTCTTGAAATAGCGCCGTTCTCTGATTGCTGATTCGGTATCTTGCGCCCATCGCTTTGCATCCGTAATCCGGTCAAAAGTAGCCGATTGAGACGGGAAACCTTTCAACCTGACAAGACAACGATATTTGACGCCGTTCTTTCCCTCTACCTTCTGAATGTTTGCCATGAATCAC
>CAJBRY010000275.1 GCA_903958085.1 uncultured Geobacteraceae bacterium | reverse complement strand
GCTGAGGGCGCCTGCCTGGATATAGAAATCGTACCGGTCAGAGGCTTTTGTGACGAGTGTCAAGTGGGTTTTACGGTGAAACTGCGCCACTACGCCTGTCCCGCTTGCGGAAGCGCCAAAATTCATCTCAAAGGCGGGGATGAGTTGTTGGTGAAGGATATCGAAATCGAATAATACCAAGTCGCTATCAAACGAAGCGCTACAAAGACCTCATATGTCATCAAAATTTTCGGACAATATGCAGTGTTTAGGTCACGAGAAAAGATACATATCACCATTGTTGGGTGGTATGAATTTGTCACTCAACAGAAGTCTATGCTTAGAGGTAGCATAACATGTTTCAATTATACCGCCTGTCTTGTGCCATCGTTTTTGTATTGGCCTTTGCAGGGTTCGCATTTGGACAAGAGTTAGTTACAGTGACAAGACAAGATCAGCAGACAGTCTCGCTTAGTGTTTACGAGACTGGCAAGGTCAGTTGCCGAGGTGTAGCCATTATATCTCCGGGAGCCGGAGGATCTGAAAAGGGCTATTCCTACCTTGCAGAGGGCATGTCAGCGCAAGGCTATCTGGCGATCGTTGTTGGCCACAAGGAAAGTGGACGGGAGGCTGTCAGGCAACAGTTGCGAGGGAACGGGCTACGGGAAGGGCTGTCCCAACTCATCACTGATCCTGCTGCCTATGAAGGCAGATTCATGGATATTGCCGCAGCAAAGAAATGGTCACGTGAACGTTGCAATTCGCCGGCATCAATCCTCTTAGGGCATTCAATGGGTGCGGCAACTGCCATGATCGAGGCTGGCGCTAAGAACAATCTCGGCCTTACGGGCTTAAATACATTCGATCTATACGTAACTCTTTCACCGCAAGGGGTAGGCCCCATATTTTCCGTTAATGCATGGCAAGCAATCTCGAAGCCTGTTCTCATCATCACTGGCACACGGGATAACGAACTGGGTGGTGGCTCATGGAAAACACGACTTGATCCTTTTAATAATATGCCGCCAGGTTGCAAGTGGCTTGGCGTAATTGATAGCGCCACGCACATGAATTTTGCGGGGCATGGTATATCGCGGCGAACAGAGTTGCTCACGGTTCAAACAATCCAAGCTTTCCTTCTAAGCCAACAACAAACTGGTTGCAGGCCACCGATGCGAGAGCGCGGCATTGAGATTCAAACGAAGTAAAAGGCTTACTGCCAAAATTCTTTGTTCCACCGGTCAGAGATACCTGGTGTAGTGCGTCAGAAACACCTTTCTGTCATAACCTTTCAGGTCACGCGTTCCGGGTTTGACCCGGAATCCAGGAACCCCAGCCGGCACTGGATTCCCTCCTTCACTGGAATGACAAAATTCCGGTCTTATATAGTTGTGCGCAGGTTTCTTTATGTAAAGAAGCGTTGGACGCACTACACCAGGTAGGTTGAAATGGCCGGATCCGTAACATTTGGCGCGATCAGTCTCGTTACTGACAGAGGTTTGGTAACCGTAGTTGTACCGGAATTCCTGCCGCCACATGCCGCAATGATCATGAAGGATATTAGGAAAAAGTAGCAACTCAAATACCTCTTATTGGTGAATAACACAAAGTCGGCAAGGTCATCTGTTTTTCAGTCGGCATGACCAATGTACATTTATGCATGGTTTCTCCTTTGCATTTTTTAATAGAATATATAATGTCAGGAATATTGTTTGCCGCTAATCTATACCGGTCCGCGCATTCCCGCAGCGCTTTTTCCACCTGCTTGCGGTCGGTGATG
>CAJBRY010000274.1 GCA_903958085.1 uncultured Geobacteraceae bacterium | reverse complement strand
TTTTGTTAAGTGCCATGCCGTCTATTACAGAGATATCCCGCCAACTCTCGATGCGCGGATATCTGTGCCAATCTGCGGTGCATGGTCCTAGGCAGTGTACTTCCCAATCGGCAGAGCCAACCGTTAGTTCCAGGCCATCAAGGAATTTTTGCAACTCTGCTGATGTCGGTGCCTCGCTCCAGCAGACAATGATAGAAAGCGAAATATTTTCTGCAACATTATCAAATCCGCCATCCTTTAGCTGTTGCACAGCCAGTACTATCCTGCTGACAGTGCCTCCGTCGCGGCCGTAAGAATATTGCGCGGCATAACCCATTCGAAGCCGGGAAAGTTCGGCCGGATTATCCCAACTTCTTGCTACGGCAGCTTTCAAGCTTTCAATGTCAGTTGCATGCAAACAGGCATCCCGCACCTGATACTCGATGTCATTCGGCAGATAGTGCGGATAGTCAACCATTTTGGGGTTATTAACAACAACGACCGGTTTATCAAGAAACATGAATTCCAAAACAACCGAGGAGACATCGCTGATCAGCAGATCAGACGCCAGCATCGCCGGTGACGCGTCAATATCATCAATGAAGCGTACTGCTGGATTTGCTGCCGCAAGGTTTCGATAGCGGCGTACCCACTCAACATCGGTCATTGTGTGCAGCTTGATCAGCAAAATAGTCTGCCCATCGCACAATTCGGAAATACGCTCCCCAAGGCATGGAATGGCGCTTAATTCTTCGTTAAAAGTCGGTGCAAAGAGGATTACACGCTTGTCTTCAGGGATTGAGTAGCGTTGCAGGAAAGTTGACCGAATCTGAACCTTTTCACTGCCATACAAAGTATCGGACTTGATAAAACCTGTGACTACTATGGGGGAAAAAACATTGCGGAGGAGAATTTCCCGATGGCGCGGCCCCGGAACACATATCAGGTCAGCTCTGTTTTCGCGACGTACCAGTGGGGAATCAGTATAAAATCCACCCTTGCTGATCATGCCATGTCCTACATAGACCAACTTGCCACAATCTTTCAGATGGGTGCAGGCATCAGCACAGATCGTGACATCAGGCTTGAATGCGGCAATATCGCCGATGAAACGCCCTTTTTCTCCAAGTCGCTGCATTTCCGCAGGTGGCAGTCCAACGCCGGTTAGTCCTTCTGCTGGTTCAAGGTATGGAACCGTACACCAGGCGAGTTCGTAGTCGCCCATGGCATCAAATGCATCGAAAATCGGTTCCAGAAAAGGAACATGCAGATTCCGTTCGATATAAAATACGATCTTTGCTGGTGGAGAATTTATGTTAAGCAGGCGTGGCAGAATTTCCAACTCCGCCCGCTTTAAATCCTCAGGAAAATCTATTTCAATGGTCGGCAGATCGGTGATATCGATCGCCGTCAGAACATGGTCAGTCAACAACCTTTCCAGCGCCAGCTCGAAGTAAACTTTCAGTAGTTGGTCGCGTTCAATAACCTGCTCGAGCGAAGCCCGGAAAGCCGGGCAGAACCGCTTGGTAAATCTGGCGATCCCAATAAACTCACCATAAGCATCGGCGGGAGAAACAGTTTTACTCAGTGCGGTAATCCGGCAGCCATCCAACTGTGCCTTTACCTCTTCATCGCCGCACGGCTTACGCTCTACTGCCAGCGCCTCAGTGGCCAAAGCTCCGGCGAGTCGGCGAATTACCTCGGAGTGAATAAGGACATCTCCATTCAGATATATAAAGTCATCGGTCATTTCCCAGCGTGCAAGCCAGAGCGAATAAGCAGTGTTGGTATCAGCGAAACATTCGTTTTCAATAAATGTGAATGAAAACCCGTGACGCCCGGCAAGATGCTCCCGCACTTTATCCTGCATACACCCCACGACCAGCACCACATTGCTGACGCCGGCGGCAGCCAGAGCATCGAGTTGGTGGTCCAAAATTGCCCGCCCGCCAACCTCAATCAGGCACTTGGGTCGGTCATCTGTAAAAGGTGCCAGGCGTGTTCCCTTGCCAGCTACCAAAATTATAGCTTTCATTTTGAACCTCTAGATATCTCTGGAACATGTAAAAAGATTGACGTTGCCGAACTAAACGCTAATACAATTTGTCAACCTATTCGTGAAAAATCCGGCATCCCCAATTCCCAAGATCTTTACGACCGTGAGTTAAATAGTAGAGTTGGTCATCTGTCATTTTGTCAGGGTTGATATACCAGTCTAAATGTGTAGCCATATAGGGTGCGTATGAACGAAGTGCACGATTATAGTTTGTAAATTTAAAGCTGGATCTATACATGGCAAATGTTGTGTCAATCATGCTTGGCAGTACATGATAATTACAGCCTTCCCACGGTACTGCAGTTGGAACTTGTTGCCAAAAATTGGAATGTCTTTCATACGCCTGTTTTTTAAACGGATAATAATCAGGAATGTCATCTATCCTCAACATAGGGCCAATGCAGACCGCATCAGAAAGTTTTTCGAGTAGATGAGCATAAAAAAGAAGGATGTCGCACTTGCATCCATCCAGAGCTATGTCTGGGTCAGTCACAATGTAGTATGGAGACGGGTTTTTTTGCTGCCATTGGTAAATTGCAATTCTAAGGTCATTTACCATTTCATCCATATTACCATTACGATAATTCCAAATGACTGGAATTCCGTTTGCTTCAAGAGAATGCAAAAAATCTATAGTTGGACTGAATGTGCTCTTCTGGTCAAATATTACAATTTCAAAAGGACTCGCTATTGTTTTTATATATGAATTTATGCTGTAGTCCAAAACCCTATAGCGATCATGAACGATTATATAAATGGGAATCCTGCTCATGTTTTAAATCCTCTAGCTTCAAGTAGGAGTCCTCAATTA
>CAJBRY010000273.1 GCA_903958085.1 uncultured Geobacteraceae bacterium | reverse complement strand
GCAAAGGTGTTTACTCTTTCGCTAGGATAACAGCGCACGATTCTTTAGGCAGAACAAGGATTTTCTGTAATGATGAAGTAACGCTGACTTAGCAGCAGTACTGCTTGGCACTTCGAGCTACCTTGAGAAAGCTGTTCTAGTCAGGAAATAAACGGGATGAAGCAGAGATGGTGGTGACTTCCCTTTCTGTAAGATGTTGGACTTCAGGGCGATTCCGTTAATGTTACAAATTCAGAGCAAATCCCACAGCTCAGAAGGATAGCTTGGCTTCGGGCAGCGTATGACATCTGGAAAATCAAAGCAATGGCAGCTCATGGAACTGAAGAAAAAAACCAGCTATTTCGGGGCATGCGGGCTGCACGTTGTTGCGCTCTTTGAAGGAGCGAAGGGGTTACTGGTTCTCCTTGTGGGTTTCGAGTTGCTGACCCACATACACAAGGACATTCATGAAGCCGCTATGCACTTGGTAAAGCATCTCCACCTAAATCCTGCCAGCCATTATCCCCGAATATTTCTCGACCTGACGGAACATATAGACGATACTAAACTCTGGAGCATGGCTCTTGCTGCAGCAATCTACAGTATTTTGCGCATGATAGAAGCAACAGGACTCTGGTTGAGAAAAACATGGGCCGAATGGTTTGCCATCCTTACAGCTAGTATGTACATTCCAGTTGAGATTTATGAGGTGGTCACCAAAGTTTCATGGGCAAGAATCACCGTACTTGTAATAAATCTAGGTGTTTTATCTTATCTGCTGTTTGTGCTTATCAAGGAGCGCAAAATGAAAACATCATTATTTTTGTACAGACGAGCAAGGAGCAGTAAATGAATCTGATCAGACTGTTCACAGCCATACTATTTCTGCAGCTCACAGGAGCAACCACTGCCATGGCAACGGAAGAAGCACCCTACACGGTTATTAAAACTGACGATATTTTCGAGCTGCGCGAGTATGCATCTCAGGTACTCGCCGAAATCATTATTGACGGAGACCTGGAAGGTGCCGGTAACAGGGCATTTAGACCGCTTTTTCGTTATATCTCCGGTGAGAACAAATCGCGCGGGAAGATTGCTATGACAGCTCCTGTTTCACAGGAACAGACGGGGGAGAAAATATCCATGACAGCTCCGGTCAGTCAGCAGAGTGTACAGGGAAAGTGGGCTGTCAGTTTTATGATGCCGGCCTCATATACTATGGAAAACTTGCCGACTCCCGATGATCCAAGCATCAAGTTGCGGCAGCTTCCTGCCCGCCGGGTGGCTGCCGTTCGCTATTCCGGGTTCTGGAGTGAGAAGAAATATCTCCGGTATAAACAGGAACTGGAAAACTGGATAACAGCCAACAACCTGAAAGTCATCGGCGAGCCGGTCTGGGCACGCTACAACCCGCCGTTCTCACTTTGGTTCCTGCGTCGGAACGAAATACTGATTCCAATAGCTTCAGAATGACAAATGATTGTCTACAAGGAGATGATATGAACTTAAATGAATTGTTCCAACAGCAAGGCCTCGGGATTATGGCCACAGCATCAAAAGATGGCAGTGTCAACACAGCCGTTTATGCCCGTCCGCACGTGATAGATGAGCAGACCATGGTATGGGGTATGACCGAGGGGCGGACTTATCTGAATATTACCGAGAACCCGCAGGCCTCATTCCTGTTCAAGGTCTCAGGTCCCGGCTTCAGTGGCGTTCGTCTGGCTTTGGAACTGGTGAAGACTGAAGAGTCCGGTCCCATGCTGGCAAAAATCAAAGAAAACGCAGATATAACCGTTGGCCCTGGTACAGGAACTGCTGTCACTCATGCTGCCTGGTTCACGGTTACAGAAGCACGCCCACTTATTTAGTGAGAGTGCCACGCTTCCCACTTAAAGTATTCTTCGATGGCTCATGCATCGTCTGTGCTACTGAAATTGAGCACTACGTGAGGAAAGACCTTGATGACAAGCTGATGGCAATAGACATCAGCCATCCTGATTTCGACCCGGTGCCATATCAGATTTCGCTCGCTGATTTCATGCATCAGTTGTATGCCATTGACCAGGATGGGCAGGTATTTAAAGGGGTTGATTCATTCTGGGCCATCTGGCAAGCATTCCCGACGTCAACAGTCTACGGCATCATGGGGCGCATCATCCGGTTGCCGCTGGTAAGCCGGTTAACCCGTTTTGGTTACTGGTTGTTTGCCCGTGTTCGACCGTATCTGCCGAAACGACATCAATGTGAGAGTGGAACGTGTAGTATCCATAAAAGTAAATAAAAAACACTCTTGTCGAAGTCACTTTCAGCAGTCTCCGGAAATATCTCTCTAATACCTTGCAAAATCATGCTTGATTTGTCCAATTTATAAGATCTTTTGGCCGGAAATGCCAAAAGGCACTACGACGGGTTGGGTCAAGGTGCCTCTGTATATATGATACTGGTAACGATTTGTTCTTCATTAGGGTGTCTACTTTTCTCAGCCTAACTTAACTCAGTATTTAGAAGAGATCTATAAACATATTCAAAGTAGGACAACGCCTACAACGCTACCATCTTTTACCTACGACTTTATTGCATTAAATCCGACTATTATGTTCACTACGTTTCAGCTACATCTATTATGAGTCAATGCTGCTAACATCAAGTGACCATGAAATTAATCCACACTATTGAGTAGAGTCAGCCATGAAAACAACGCCCTCAAAAACAAACCCGAGTCTCCGTCAGCTTGCTGAGGAAAAAGCTCGTCAGGATGGATTAGACTCAAAACCATTGTCGCTGGACGAAGCACATAAACTGCTCCACGAGTTGCAGGTGCATCAGATAGAGCTGGAGATGCAGAACGATGAACTGCGACTCAAACAGGGTGAGTTGGATGCGGCGTACATCTCGGCGGCTCTTGCATCTGTCGTCGAAAACAGTGACAATATTATTGTCTGCAAAGACTTGGAATTACGTGTGGTTGCTACCAATATGGCTTTTGTCCAGGCAAGTGGACATACTTCAATAGCAGAGATGGTTGGCAAAACAGATGCAGAAATCTTTAACGTATCCCTGGATTCTGAACCGGTACGCTCCTATATGGAGGACGAAAGACGCGCACAATTATTGCCCCAGGGAGAATGTATTCTTCGTGAAGAACCAGTGCTATTGCCCAACGGAGAAATTCAATATGTGCTGACCAAGAAGTATCCAATTTACACTGCGGATGGCCGATTGATCGGCACAGGCAATATATCGACCGATATCACCGAACGCAAGCGAACGGAGGAAGCGCTTGCGGCAAGTGAGCTGCAATATCGAACTCTGGCTGATTCAGGACCAGCGCTTATCTGGACAGCAAGAACCGACAAACTTTGTGATTATTTCAACAAAGTCTGGCTTGATTTTACAGGGCGTACTTTCGAGCAGGAGTTTGGTAACGGATGGACAGAGGGTGTCCACCCAGACGATTTTCAACACTGTCTTGTCATCTTCAATACTGCATTTGACAAGCGTGAGAAGTTCAGTATGCACTATCGCCTGCGCCGTCATGACGGTGTCTATCGCTGGATTCAGGATGATGGTTGTCCTCGTTACGATGAAAAAGGTAACTTTATAGGATATATCGGCTACTGCCTGGACAATACCGATCTCAAAAATGCAGAAAATGAGTTACAAAAACTGATCAATAATCAGGAATCGCTGATCGCAGCCAAAACCTATCTGCTTACCGAGGCGCAACGGATTGCCCATATAGGCAGTTGGGAACTGAATATAGAGAAGAATGAATTAAACTGGTCGGATGAAATCTATCGGATATTTGGCGTTGAACCTCTTGTAACAGTGGCAAGCTACGACACATTTTTGGATTGTGTACATCCAGAGGATCGTTCTTTGGTGGATGCCTCTTTTAAACAATCGTTCATGGAAGGTACCAAGTACGATATCGTCCACCGAATTGTCAGAAAATTTGATCATGAAGTTCGATATGTTCACGAACAGTGCAATCATATGCGCAATAATGAGGGAGGAGTTGTTAAATCTACGGGCACAGTCCAGGATGTAACCGAATTGGTTACCAAAGAAAATGACCTGAAGGAATATGCCCATCATATCGTTAAAATGATTGAAAGCGAGCGCATCAGGATTGCCCGTGAACTCCATGACGAACTTGGGCAGACTTTAACATTGCTGTCATTTGCAATAAACCAGCTCAAACTCGATCACCTTGCCAGAAAAAAAGTTTTGCAGTCACTCCCTGATATGCAGAGCGGTGTTGACCAGATGATGGAATCTATCCGACGGATATGCACTGCTCTACGCCCCGCACTGCTGGATGAGCTTGGTCTTCCGGCTGCTCTGGAGTGGCTCTGCAATGATTTTACACGCAGAACAGGTCTCCCATGCAAAACGCTGGTTAGGGGGAATTGTTGCTCCTACAATAATATGGAGTGCTGTATGACTATTTTCAGAATTGTTCAGGAGTC
>CAJBRY010000272.1 GCA_903958085.1 uncultured Geobacteraceae bacterium | reverse complement strand
GGATTCATGCGCAGTTATTATATGCCGGTTATTATTGCCGCTGTAATCATCTTCATCGGCATAAAGATTTATCGGCGCACCCCACATGGTAAACATACCATCGACGGCCTGCTGTTGAAGCTCCCCTTAATCGGCATGCTGATAAAAAAAATAAATATGTCCCGCTATTTCAAAATTGTTGCCACTCTTCATGCAGCCGGCATTAACGCCGATAAAACTTTTGCCATTGGTGCCGATGTTATCGGCAACACAGTTATGGCAGAGAGCATGGCATCAATCGCCAGAGTTATCATGACCGGTGAAAGCATATCTGATGCTATGCGCCGCACCGGATATATTCAGCCTCTGGTGGTCGACATGATGTCTATTGCCGAAAAAACCGGCACTCTTGAAGGGACGCTTATACGCGCCAGTGACATTTTGGACAAGGAAGTTCCGGAAACCATCAAGAAGGTTTTTTCTTACGTTGAACCGCTGACTATGGTCGTTTTGGGAAGTATGGTTCTTCTTCTGCTTCTGTCGGTTTTCCTGCCGATCTACAAGTCTGTTGGTCAGGTAAAATTGCGATGAAAAAAAATGCCTTTACACTGATTGAAGTTATGGTAGTTATGGCGATAATTTCGATTTTGGCTGGAATGTTGATGCCGGTGGCATGGAGATTTTGGGAGAGTGAGGAAATTGCTACGACCAGACAACGACTTGAAGATTTAAAGCTTGCCATGGTAGGCAACCGTAATCTCATTCAAGACGGGATTCGCCGCAGTTATGGTTTTGTTGGAGACAACGGAGAATTACCCTTTGGAAACATGACAGCTGCAGGGGGGCTGAAATATCTTGCAAATAAACCGCCTTCTGGCTATCCAAAATGGTCTGGCTCATATATGAAGGGAGGCTTTGATCCAAGCACCTACACTATTGATGCGTGGGGCAGAACTTTTACCTACACGCCCAACCACTATCCGGGGACAGAACCTTTTCGATATGTTTCCGGAGAAATTCGGAGTTATGGCCCCAATGGGATTCCAAATGATGACGATGACATTTTTGTAACCATTGAGGAGAAAGAAGTGACCCCTACAGCTCGTTACAAGGGGAAAATACCAGTTTTTTCTACAATAACTTCAGCAACATTTTACGCTGATACCGAAGTAACATATCGTGATCCCAGCGATCCAACTGGGATATCATCAAATGAGAAGTTTGCATGTAAACAGCTGATTTTTAAGGCGGCAGGATCTTTTGTAGTCTATTCTTCCACTTATTTGAAAAAGTTTCCAATAGGAGAACTAACCTATAAGACAAACGTTTATAGGGATTCAGTTGATAAATGTGACTCTTCACCTCAACGTTCTCTGGATTCATATTATTTTGTCCATGATGACCTAAAAGAAGTTCTGTTGAACTTCCCTCAATATACATATACTCCATGAACATACTAATCATCGACATACGTGATACCTGCCTTCGGGCTGTCCTGAGTAATGATGGTACTCTTGAGTATTGCCAGACGTTTGATTTTGAACCTTTGACGTCAGAGACATCCGACGGCCAGGCAACATCACTGGAAACAGTTACCAAATACGAACCGGCGAAGGAAAATCCTTATCTTATCTATTATGATACCGATGAAAAAAAACCTTGGGATTTTGCATTAAAACAGATAATCAATCAGATTCGTTCAGACATCGATACATCCCTGGATTCGGTTCACCTTATCGTGCCATCTGACGAAGTAGTCATCGAAAAGCACCTGTTGCCTAAAATGGCAAAGCCGGATGCCCTTAAATTGATCGAACGAAAGATAGCAGCTGAAACCAAGGAGGAATTCCCTCCTTTCACAATTATTCCGGCAACTTCAGATCAAAAGACTCAGACCTGGTGTTCGCTTTACATTCCAACGTCCACACTGCAGGCGTACCACAAAGCGTTTTCATCATGTCGACTTCGCCTAACCAGCATAACCACACCGATAAATGCAATGATTGATGCCTTCAGAAGCGTGCGTGAAGCAATATTTAATGCACATGCAATTTTTGAGATTCAACGCGGATTTATCGAAGCCTTTTACATCTCTGCTGATGGCATATTGCACTTTCAGCGCCAGCAATTTGATACTGAAGAGATACATGCAAACAGTGACATCGATGACGAAAAAATACTGAAACTGAAGATTTTCAAGATAATCAATACAATCTTTAGCATCAACACAAATTATCAGTCCGCAAATCCTGCCACTCCGGTTCAAATGGCCTGGGTCTGTGGACTTGAGAGCGGACTTGACGAAATTGCAACAGCGTTGAAGGATGCTATGGGAATCGAGGTAGGAATTGCCCCGGCAATGCCAACCGGGCTTGCCGATGAAAGTGCATATGTACCGCTTGCGGGCTATGCAGCAGCTCTGCAAAGCAACTCGGCAACAGGCTATGCAGCGGCAGATTTCTTTCGTCGTTTTCCTTTGCGCAAAACATCCGGACTAATAATTTACGCGGTCACGGGGTGTACGGCTCTGGCTGCTGTAATTCTCACCGAAATTGAATATCAGGCTCTTCGTAAGCAGGCAAAGCAGATTAAGCAGCCAATAAATACAAAACAGGGCAAAAGTGCGCCAGCCGCATCGGCAGCTTACACAAAGAACCTTGATGCTCTAAAAAAGCTTACCACGCGCCAGTTTGTTTTTTACAATCTTTTTAGAGAACTTGCGACCGATCTGCCTGATGGGGTGTACCTTGAGAACCTTGATTTCAAGCTTAAAGATGACAAGGGAATCGTCAATATCACAGCTCTGGCTCGCCTGGATGACAAAATTGCCGAGAATATGCTGCTGTCAAAATTTATGACTATGCTTGACAACTCCTCTATGTTGAAAAACCATCTAGAACCCGCAATCACTGTTTTAGCAAGGGACAAGGAGCGCTTTATGAAGATTTCAATAACCAGCGAGGTCAACCCGCTTGACTCGACAAAGTAAACTCATAGTCCTGATCTCATATCTTGTGATTCTGGTCGTGTTCATGCTCGCCTACAGAACCAATCGAGCCAAGAAAGTTAAACTTATGCGTGCCGATTTGGCAAGAGTTAGTGCAGAGAAGGATAGACTGCGCACTGTAGAAGCTGAAGTGGCGCGCATTACCAGAATGATCCCGACTGAATCAGGAGTTTCCCTATTCATAGAGTCGCTATATCGAGCTGCGAAGGAAGCTGGCCTGAAACAACATGAAGTTTCAACAGAAACAAATAAAGCAGGTGGTTCCGCCCGCCCAGGCGGTTCAAATACCACGGAAGCTGTAATTAAACAGAATCTCAAAGTTACAGTAAGTGGTGGCTATCGTAATTTTGCTGAATATGTCAGGCGAGTCCAGAATATTGAGCGATTCAACCGAATAACCGACTTCAAGCTGAGCCCTGACACCGATCAGCTTAAAGGAACGTTGACCTTGGAACTTTATTCGCTCCCGGTGAAATGATGCATAAACTTTCTTATAAATACATAATCGCAGCAGTTTCAGCCGGATTTATTTTCTGTTTTCAGGCTGCATTAGCTGCGCAGGCTCCGGTTATAAAGCAGGTAACTTCACTTTCCGGAAATGAAGATTCTGCAAAGTGGCGCAGGGATCCATTCATGGCAAACAAGAAAAATGTCACTGGAACACCTGCGCTCAAGACTATTCCTATAAAAAAAGCTGCTGCAGAAACCAAAAAAGAGCAGGAAATTGACATTGACCTGCAGGGGATAATGCAGTCAGACAATTCATTTCACGCGCTTATTAACGGCCGTAACGTAAAGACAGGCGATACAATTGACGGAATTACCATTAAAGAAATCAGCCGTTTCAATGTCGTTGGCATCAACGAGCGCAAAGAAAAAGTTATATATGACATCTATCAGGGCAGGATTGATCGAGGCAAAAAATGAAAATAAAATTATTTGCAGCACTTGCCATTCCTCTTGTTATAACCGGGTGCGTTAACCCGACCGTTAACAAAATTAAGGATACCAGAGCGCTCCCCTCATACGCAGCGCCCACCCCTTTACAAAAGCCGATTGAGCCTCCGAAAGATCAGGATGCCTACCGTTACAGCGATCCAGGGCGCTCATATTCGCTTACTCTTAAAAACGCAGATCTGCGAGATGTTCTGATGCTTCTCTCAAAAGAGAGCGGTGTCTCAATAGTTGCGGAACGTGGTTTGAGAGGGTTGGTTCAGGTCGAAGCCCAAAACAAAAAACTAGGCGAACTGCTCTACACCATACTCAAACCACTTGGCTATACCGCTTCAGTTGAAAACGGCATGATTCTGGTCGGCAGACCCAAACTTACCACACGTACCTTCCGCATGAATTATTTGAAGGATACCCGTAACTCCAGCAGCAACATGAACGTCTCCGGTTTTGCTGCCGGTGGTTCCGGAAGCGTCAGTGTTTCAACTACCGGAAAATCGGATTTTTGGGGTGCAATTGAGAACTCCCTTGAAATGTTTGTCTTCGGCACAAGCGGCAAAGGTAAGCGTGAAGGAGGAGGATATATTGTCGGTGAAGCAGAAAAAAAGCAGACTGCCGATTCAAAAGGAACTTCCGACAAGAAAGCCGTTTTAACCGACATTGAAGATCCTATGTTGAGCAGTACAATGCTGAATGATAATATGCTTAAACAACTGGTAGTGAACGAAATGTCTGGGATAATTCAGATCACGGATTTTCCTGAAAACCTGGACAAAATAGCTTCGTTTCTCACAGATGTTGAGGAGGGTAGCAAGCGGCAGGTTTTAATCCAGGCACACATCATGGAAGTCAGCCTGAAAGACAGCTTTTCAATGGGAATAGACTGGAAAACTATCCTAGATAAATCATCAAATTTTTCGGTTGCTCAATCGCTTATACCCTCAACAGGTGCAGCAACAACTGCTACCAGTAGCGTTTTCAAGCTGTCGGCTGTGGGGGATTCTTTTGGAGTCATGCTTGATGCTATGAAAGAGCAGGGCAATGTAAACATGCTCTCAAGTCCAAAAATAACAGCACTGAACAACCAGAAAGCCGTCATTAAATTAACTACCAAAGAGGTTTCATGGATTTCAACTAAAACAACCGCTACGACGACTAACGGGTCTGACACCTACACCACCACTCCCCAGGTCGATGAAGTAGGAATTTTCCTTGATGTAACCCCTCAAATCGCTCAAGACGGTTCAATAATAATGCAGATACACCCCAGCGTCTCTGAAATAAGAGAAGTTTCCACATCACCTGACAAATCGAGCACAAAACCGGTTATTGATGTTCGTGAGATTGATACTATGGTTGACGCAAAGGGGGGTGAAACCATCGTTATCGCAGGACTTATATCTGACAAACTTAGCGAGACCAAGCGCAGTGTTCCACTTCTCGGTGATATTCCGTATTTTGGTGGGGCCTTATTTTCCTACAATAAGCAGGATCGCACTAAGGCTGAGTTGGTGATTATGATGACCCCTTACTTGCTGAATGCGAAAAACATCGATGAAATAAGGGCAGAACATGAGAAGCGGATGCAAAATATTGGCGGAGATTTCCATCTGATTAACAATTTAGGAAGCTTGATAACCGAAAAAAGTTCTCGTGATATGATCATGGAAAATTCGGTGCATATTAAAGAACCAAAAACGGTATATGAAGAGCCGGTGGCTCAGAAAAGCAGGACTGTCGCACCAATTCAGACCATACCAAAGATAGTTCCACCGCCGGCAACACCTGAGACAAAAGCAGTTCCACGCCCGGAGGCTGCAAAACCAAAAGAACCACCACAGGTTGCTGTTGATACTTCTCTGGAAACGAAAAAGAAACTGGAACAACAGCAGGAAACTATTTCACGTCTGGAAAATGAGGTAACAGCCGCCCAGCAGAAACTTAAGCAGGAAAGGCTGGAAAACGAAGCAAAAAGAGCAGAAGAACAGCGTGCAAACGATGCCGCTAAACTTGAGCAGTTAAATCGGATCGAAAAGCTGCAGAATGATATTGCTTTAGAACCGGCCTCTACAGCACCTGTCAATAAAAACAGAAAACAGTTGTCTGATAATAATTCACCACCTGCTGCAGCCGTTCAGACCGTTTCAGTGACAACAGATCGAGAACAAACTCTCTACCGCAGCGCAGTAACGGCCTATAAAATTGGCAACTGTGCTGAAAGCATTTCTTCTTTTGACTCTTTTTCAAAGATGTACCCAAACTCGCCATTTGCAAGTGATGTCGCCAACTACCGCAAGGATTGCATGGATAGATTGGCAAGTTCAGGCAAATGACATCAATGTGGAATTTACACTCCAAAACGGAGGTTGCATGAAACTCAGATTATTTATCGGTTTTCTTTTATTATCCGTTTTAGGTACGCTTGCAGGTTGCGGGGGCAGCAATGTCGTCTCCAACTCAACCGATGGGACTCTTTCCGTAGAAAGTGTTGTCGCACCAACCTCACCAAGCAGTCAGGGCGCTGTTTCAGTTAAACTTATTGCACCAACTGGTGGACCTGGAACAGGCACAATTTCGATCACTTCCGGAAATCCCACCCTTCTTTCATTTTCACCAGCAAACCAGTCAGTTAATTCAGACGGCAAAGCAACGTTTCTCTGCACTGCTAACGAAACTGTAAATGATACCATTGTGCCATTTACAGTTTCAGTAGGCTCACTTTCACTTACTCGAGAGATGACTATTAGTGGAACTGGTGCAATAAGTCTTGTAATCACAGCTCCTGCTAGTGCTGACACGGCTGGAACAATTACGGCAACATTTGCCAATGGTTCGCAGTCTGCCGGGAGAAAAACAACTATCAGTTCAGATTTAACTGATAAGATTGCTTTTGATACTGTAGAGTTGCCTGCAGATGCTACTGGTAAGGCGATTTTTTCTTATCGAGTTATAAATATTACCGCAGATACCACCATCATATTTACAGCAAAATCTGGGATTCAGAGCGTAGTAAAAAGCATTCAGATTCCAGTAAATATTATAAACCCGCCTCCGATTGTAATTAATCCGGAGGTAAATTCAATCGCTTTTGTCTCAACATCGCCTACCACTATTTCAATTAAAGGTGCCGGTGGTGCAGGGCGCACAGAAACATCCATAGTATCTTTCATAGTCAGAGATGTAACAGGCCAGCCACTTGCTGGTCAGACTGTTGATTTCACCCTTGATACAACTGTTGGAGGCACAACGCTTATACCCATATCAACGACAAGCGATTCTGCCGGAGTCGCGAAAACCATTGTTAACGCAGGGATTGTTTCAGGTCCAGTTACTGTAACCGCGACCATTAGAAGCAAATCAATCTCAATTAAATCTGGGGAGCTTATAATTTCAACCGGTCTGCCGCATCAAGATGGACTTTCAATCAGCATGAGTACCGTAAATCCGGAGGGATTGGTTATAGACGGAATAATAGTTCCTGTTACAACAATGCTATCAGATCACTTTGGAAATCCGGTTCCAGATGGGACAGCAGTCTATTTTACCTGTTACGGCGGCTCAATTGAGCCAAGCGCAACTACAAAAAATGGAATTTCCACCGTTAATTGGCGCAGCCAAAATCCACGTCCCGTAGATGGAAAAGCAAAAATATTGGTATATTCAATCGGAGAGGAGAGTTTTACCGATTTAAATGGCAACGGGTTGGCTGATGCGGGTGAATTCACAGATATTGGGGAACCTTTTCTGGCAATAAGCGGGAGTACTATAAGAGATTCAGCATTAGATCCGTTCATAGATTTTAATGGAGATAACACTTATAACAGTGGAGATGGGAAATTCAACGGATTACTTCAAGGAATTGCTTATACAGGTGCGCCCCGTTCTCTCTATGTTTTCAAAAACAGTGAAATCATTATGTCCGGCTCAATACCCTTGATATCTCCTGGCAAATTAACAATAACAAAAAGTTCTACCGCAATGAGAACATTTACTATAAGTGATGAAAACGGTAACTCCCTTCCGGGAAAAACTACTATTTCGCTTTCCCTTACAGCAGAAAGCTGCCTAAAGAGTGTAACTCCTTCCAACTTTACGGTAAATAGTATTACAAATCAAAATTTTTATGGAATTACTATAGTCAACAATTGCACAGCTGATGGTAGTGACTATCTAAATATAACCGTAAAAACACCAAACGGCATCGAAAGTCGGGAAACTATTTTGGTCACATACAACTAAAAGTATTGCATTCATAGGCAGAGGAAAACATGATCACAATTATTACCCGAAAAATAATAAGACAATGCAGTCGTTGTTTTCCAGGAATAATTGCGGGATGTCTTCTTGTTTTATGCTCTGCTGCAATTACAGTAGCCAATGAAACAGGGCAGATAATCAGCGAGATGCCTGCTAATGATATTTTGGGATCAGCTACAATTTCAAAGTCAACAGCTAATAACAGAAAGTTATTGGGTTCATCAAAAGAAACCAAGCAAAATAGTCTGACATCGGAAAAAAATGTCACTCCGCCTTCAACTGAAAGCATCCTTGCAGATAAACTTAACCGAAAACTCACAGGCTACAATGCGACATCAAAGAAGAGTGCAAAATCAGTTGCTACTGTAAATATTCCAGAAGCACTTGCTCAACTTGAAAAAATAAAACTGAAAATAAAAAATCCGGCAGGATTTCTCTATAAAGTATCTCCGGCAGGAACCCCAAGCATAATAAAGGCAGATGACCTATCTGACACTATGCCGCCCTTTGACGTAAAGGGTGTCAGGAAAAGCCGTGACAGTTCAGCAAGAGCGTTTTTGAGAAGCAATAGAACAGTTTTGAAACTGGCTGATCCAGAGAATGAACTGGAGCTTTACAAAACAACAACCGACGAGCTGGGGATAACAAGACACCGCTACAAACAGAACTATAATGGAATTCCTGTCTGGGGGAGAGAATTATCGGTTTATGAGAGCAAATCGGGTACTGTAAATCTTTTTTTAGGTAATTACCGCCCAACATCGACAATACAGGATACAACTCCAATATTTTCTTCAACTGATGCGATAAAAAAAGCAATTACTGACCTTGATATTACACCTGCCAAGATTACAAAGAATGATGCTACGTTGGTACTATGGCATGATGAAAACAGTAAAACTGATTATCTTGCATGGCATATTGAAGTAGCTGCCGGTTCTACAGTTTATTGGCACTATTTTGTTGACGCCAAAGACGGCACAATTCGCAACCGATATTCAGGAATTATGAATGGCAGTGCAGTTCCGGCTTCAGGCATTGATCTGAAAGGTAAAACATGCAATTTCACAGTCTGGGAAAAAGATTCTTATTTCTATATGATTGACGTGACACGCCCCATTTATGATGGGCCGATTATCGCTGTACAGGATACCGGCGATATCACCGTAACTGACCTCCAGAAAGACGAAATTTCGAATTCACCTGCACCCGATGACAGAAGATCGCCAGCGATG
>CAJBRY010000271.1 GCA_903958085.1 uncultured Geobacteraceae bacterium | reverse complement strand
GCATATATTTGAAAGGACGACAGGAGACAATTTATTCCGCACAACAAAAAAGCGGCGTTTCTCCCAAGCATTTAGAAAAACACCGCTTTATTCTGATTATCATGTAGTGGGCTACTACTAGGCAAGATTCAGTCGTTGACTCCTGCTGCCCTAAATTACTTTACAAAAATGTGAATATCACCGTAGTGTTATTTGAAAACATGGTCACAGAAGTCGTTGTATAACTGACTAATTTTATTGTGTTCGGAACATTCAACACCACATCCGTATACGTTGAGGCAGTAGTGGTGGAGATCAGATCCCCGATAGAATTGATGCTCCACGTACCGGAACTGGTGCCAACTACAACGGTCGGGGCGCTGAGGTTTGCTCTCGTTTTCGTCCAAGTCCCATTGGGATTTAAGACGGTGGTATCAATGGCCGTTGTACCGTGAGGACTTGTCAGACTTTTTCCAGAAAGCATTGAAGATGTAAAACCGGACCCTACTGTACCGTCAACATACGTGTAGACCACTGTATTACCATTTGACGAAAGCGTGACGCCAGTGCTTGTTGAACTAACCAATGTTATTGTATTTGGAACATTCAACACGACATCGGTAAATGTTGTGGCAGTTTTGGTGGAGATAAGCTGGCCGCTGGAATTTATACTCCAGGTTCCAGAGTTAGAGCCAATAACAATCGTAGGCGCACTCGGATTTGTCCTTGTCATATACCAAGTGCCGTCAGACTTATTTACTGTTGTATCGACATCAGTACCATGTGGGCTTGTCATAATTTTTCCAGACACCATGGCCGTCGTAAAACCGGTGGTCGGCGTTGGTGTAGTGCCTCCGCCTCCTCCGCCACCACATGCAGCAAGCATAACCATACATCCCAGCGCGATAAACAATTTTTTCATAAATTCCCCCAGTGTGTTTGAATGCAGCTATTATGATTTCAGTTACTATTAAATTTTACGGAGGTATCTATACCATGTTTAAAAATAGATAACACCTGCTATTATCAATCTTATAATCTGGTAATCCTATCTGAATAATTGGTAATGTCAACACAAACCGGACTGTATCTTGGTTCTCACATTCTCCTGAAAGCGTAATCTATCTGCATTTCAGGAGAGTATATGGAATCGACAAACCGTCTGTTGGGAATGAGAATCAAAGAAATTCGGCAGAGTCGGAAGATATCTCAAGATAAGCTTTCGGAGAAGTTGGATATCGACCCCAAGTACCTGAGCAGAATTGAGGTAGGCAAAGCAACCCCCTCGCTCGACCTTCTGATAAAAACTGCCAGTTTGCTGAATGTTGAGTTAAAGGAGCTTTTCGAGTTCTCTCATCTCGAAAATGTAGGGAATAAGAATCAAATCGAGATTCTACTGAAGGGGCTTTCTGATGAGAAAAGAAAATTGGTTATCAAGCTTATCAAGGCTGTAGTTAATTGAAGTCACAGTAGCAGAATATTTTGCCTTTAAATCGGCGTCCAATTTGACCCACCACATACCCGCTTTTCACTTGCGGACCTCTTCATTAAAACCACCGCTATTACCTTGAGTTACGTCCAGTAATCCTGTTTGCTTCCGCTGTGCATCTGCTATATAGTGCCGCCTGATTGAAGGTTCATAATATGGCATTAACGTACCTTCTTACCTTTTATTCTTTAGCTTCAATATTGCGGGAAATTCATATAGTATCGCAACGTTTCGATTCGCCTCTAAAGCAGGGTCTACTACAATTCTTCTCCACTGAAAGATAGCAATAACCATGAAACTCATCCTCGAAGAACTTGAATATCAGAAACAAGCTATCGCTTCCGTCATAAATGTTTTTGATGGCCAGGAAAAGAACACTTTTGAAAATTCATTCTTTTTCGAGATCAAATCGAATGTCAGTAGTCTCACTCCTGAAGAGATTGCCGCCAACAAGCAGCGGGTCATAGCAGAGAATAGTCTCGATCCGGCAGTGTGCAATTTGACCGAAGATAACGATTATTGTGTCGAAATGGAGACAGGCACCGGAAAGACACTTGTCTATATTCGCACGATATACGAACTGTTCAAACATTACGGCCTGACAAAATTCATGATTATCGTCCCTTCCATTGCCATTAAGGAAGGGGTGTTGACCACTCTGGAGACTTTCGAGGATCAGCTCACCACGCTATATGGTCATAAGCTTCCTTATTTTGAATACGACAGCAAGAAGCTTTCCCGTCTTAAGCATTTCATCAGCGATACCCAGCCACAAATCATGGTCATGACAATCCAGTCGTTCACTGCCGATGACCGCATTATCAATCAGGAAGGGCGCGATGATGCTTTTCTGGGTATGTCGTATATCAAGGCATTGGGCAAATGTCAGCCGGTAATAATCATGGACGAACCGCAGGAAGGGATGGACACTGATAATGCTATCTCTCGCTTTGCCGATTTAAACCCGCTCTGCAAGATTCGTTATTCCGCAACCCATAAATCACTGAAAAACCTGATGTACCGCCTTACTCCATACGATGCCTATCAACAGGGACTTGTAAAAAAGATTGAAGTGCTTTCAGTTGCGGAAAAGAATGACGAAGCCACCCTCAAAATAGAGATAACCCAGACGCAAACCGCTTCCGGCCAGCAACCGAAGGTCAAGCTAAACCTCTGGAGAAAAAAAGCGGATAGTTTCGAGTGGAAAGAGTCTGCATGGTTGAAAGCGGGTGATAACCTGGCTGAAAAATCAGGTAATGTCAGTTATCACGAATACACAATTGAGCGGATTTACAAAGGATTGCGTGACCCGCGTTTCCACGTGACTTTTACCAATGGTATTGAGTTGACTGAAAACGAGCGAACCGCTGATTTTGAAGGCCTGTTCCGGCAACAGATTTATTGGTTGCTGGATAGTCATTACAAGAAGAAAGCCGAACTTGCTGCCCAAGGTATAAAGTGTCTCTCGCTGATATTCATCGACAAGGTAGACAGTTATGTCCGAGATAATGGTGTCATCAAGCGACTTTTCAATGAAGAATACGCCAGTGCCTACAAAGAACGGCACAAAGAAGATGCAACTCCAGAGCAGATTACGGCTGCTCAGGGGTACTACTTTGCCAGAGCCACCAGCGGCGAATACACTGACAACGAAAACTCCATGCTCAAGAATAAGGATATATTTGACACCATCCTTCGCGACAAGGGAAAGCTCCTTAACCTTGACAATCCCATCGAGTTCATCTTCACTCACTCCGCCCTGGGTGTTGGCTGGGATAACCCCAATATTTTCTGCATCGCGACCCTGAATCAGTCCTTCAGTGAAATAAAAAAACGACAGGAAATTGGTCGCGGTCTTCGTATCTGCGTCAATCAGCTGGGTCACCGGATTTATGATCTTGAAGGGACTGAAGAGGGCAAAGAGATAAACCTTCTGACGGTCGTACCTAATGAAACCTATGAGACTTTTGTTACTCAGTATCAAGAGCAGATTCGTGAGGTCTACGGTGACACAGCAGCCGGTAGCACCCTGCGCAAAAATCATAAGGGCAAACAGAAAAAAGAGATTATCAAGCGAAATAAAAAGAATTTTGAATCAGCGGCTTTCCAGGCATTCTGGCGTAAACTCAGCCGTAAGACCGATTACACTGTAGATTTTCATCAGGAAGCAATTGTTGCCCGTGCCATTGAGGCAATCAACAAGATCCGCTTGGAGGAATATCAAGTACAAGTGGTATTGACCCGTATAAAGGGAATCTACAAGGATTCTCTGGATGATGAGGAGCTTGGCCGGGAAACTGAAAAACTGAAGGCTTCTTTCGCCCCTCTCGATCTGGTGGAGGAGTTGAGCGAGAACACCGGCCTCTCATACGCGACGACCCTGGAAATTGTCGCTGGCCTGACTAATCATGCAGAAATTGTAAAAAACCCGCCCCGATTTATTCAGGAGGCCTGTGCTCTTATCCGAAACATTGAAATGGACGAGATGCTGCGGGGCTTGACCTATCATGATGCAGGCCCTGGCCCTGATTTGTCACTCTTCAAGGAGACTATTGAAACCTTTCTGCCGACCAGGGCTACCCCTAATCGAGGCGTTTATGACAAGATCATCTGTGACAGTAACAGCCGTCCCGAGCGTGAATTTGCTCTGAATGCAGATAGTGATAACGAGGTGGTCTGTTTTCTAAAGTTACCGGACTTTTATGAAATCCCGATACCTGTTGGCAAACATGGAACGGGGAAATACCGGCCTGACTTTGGCCTGGTACTCAAGCGCAAGAGTCTCAAGAGCGGCGATGAAAGTGATTATTACTTTGTTATTGAGACAAAGAGTACTGCCAACCTTGACGACATGACCGCCCTGACTGATTCGGAACGTTACAAGATCAAATGCGCACAAAAACACTTTGCCTCATTAGGAATACCAACCGAGATTGCCTATGTTGCGCCGGTTGCAGAATATCATCGTGACTTCAAGAATAAGGTGAAATAGACATGGATGAACTGAATGACCTTATGCCCATCAGCCCCGACCTTAATCGGGAGCGACTGGATACCCTGAAACAGCTTTTCCCCGACCTCTTTACCAACGAGGGGAAACTTAATCCTGATGAACTAAAAAAACTCATTGCCGGTGATCTTGGCTCCGAATCTGAGCGGTACGAATTTCGCTGGCACGGCAAAAGCGCCTCCAAGCGCATGGCCTTTACTCCCAGCAGAGCCGCGCTGGTGCATGATCCTGCCCGTTCGGTCAATCCGGACAAGGCTGGCGGCAACATGATTATCGAGGGTGAAAACCTGGAGGTACTCAAGCTCCTTACTTCCTCCTATCGCGAGCGGATCAAGTGCATCTACATCGACCCTCCCTACAACACCGGTAAGGACTTTGTGTATGCGGATAATTTTGCCAAGGACAAGAAAGCCTATTGGGAGGAGACTGGCACTACCGAAGAGGGTGTGAAGGTGGACACCAACAGCGATACGAGTGGACGCTACCATTCCGACTGGCTTTCCATGATGCACAGTCGCTTGCTGGTTGCGCGGCAGTTGTTATTAGATGATGGGGTAATTCTGGTTTCGATTGACGACAACGAATTTACCAACTTGAAACGACTGATGGATGAAGTTTTTGGAGAGGAAAACTTTGTTGCAACTATTGTTTGGGAGAAAGGTCGGAAAAATGATGCGAAGCTTTTTTCATCCGGTCATGAGTACATTACCGTATATGCAAAAGATAAAGATTACCTCAAAGCAAATGGAGCTATTTGGAGAGAAGAAAAACCTGGAGCAAAAGAGGTACAGGAAGAATATGTAAGACTTCGACAGATTTGGGGAGCAGAAAATCAAATGGTTGAAGCTGCACTGAGGAAATTTTACCAAGAATTGCCCAAGGACCACCCGTCAAAAAAGCTGTCTCGATATGGAAATGTTGATGGTCGTGGTGTCTGGCGTGATGATAATATGTCTTGGCCAGGTGGTGGTGGTCCGACTTATGAAATAATACATCCAAAGACTAAAAAACCTTGTGCAATACCTCCAGGTGGCTGGCGTTATTCAAGTCCAGAAAAAATGCAGGGAAAAATTGATGCTGGAATTGTTGAGTTCAGAGAAGATCATACAGAGCCTCCATATCGCAAAACATATCTTCAACGTCAAGTAGATGGTGACAATGGAGATGATTTTGAAGAGCCAGAAGAAGACTTGGCTATTCAAGTTGCAGGAACCTACTTTTACAGAAGTGCATTACAAGCATCGAATAAGCTTGCTTCTATCTTTGGGTCAAAGGTATTCGACAACCCAAAGGATCATGAGGTGCTGTCTCGTCTTATTCGTTATGTCTCAAGCAATGACGATTCACCGGCGATAGTACTGGATTTCTTTGCTGGTTCCGGTTCCACAGGCCATGCTGTCCTTGAACTCAACAAAGATGGCAAAAACAGGTTTCAGTTCATTTTGGCTCAGCTTCCAGAACAGGTAAACGGTAAAAAGGAAGCAGGAAAAAACGCATTGCATCTGGGGCTTAAAAAAGTGAGTGACATTACCATAGAACGGGTAAAACGTGTGATAACCAGTACAAATGGGGATGCCTTGCCTTTTGCCAACGATTCCGGTTTCAAGGTTTACAAACTGACAAAATCATCTTTCCCTCGCGTGGAGTTCGCACCCGATCCTGACAAAACGTCGGAAGAGAACGTTGAGTTGCTCAAGGAATATATCAAAGAGAAAGAAACCGCCTTCCATATTGCCTTTGAGAAAGAAAAGATATTTGACGAGGTGCTGTTGAAAAACGGCTTCATGCTCGACTACACGCTCACTAAACAGGAACAATTCACCAATAATGACGTCTATCTGGTAAAGGACACATATCGTGAAGCTCTGCTATGCCTGGATATACCGATAGACCTGATAACGGTAGATTATTTCAAGGAGCACAAGGATCAGCGATTTATCTGTCTGGAGCAAGCTCTTGATACCACCCGCAAGTGGAATCTGAAACACCACCTTGGTGATAAGTTCGTAGCGTTTTAGTTAGGAGACCGTCAATGCCCGTCCTGCATACATACCGCTCAAAAGAGGGCTATTACATTCTGGCCGGAGTAAATGGCAGGATAGTCACCTATCGCCTCAGTGCCGAAGGTGCTTGCCGTCTGCAAGATAATGGCATTAACGACAATGAAAAGTTTTCCTGGCAGGTTCTGCTGGAACTTATCCGTCTGGGCGATGCTTACACTAGCAATGCCAGTAACGATGATGAAGACCTGTCGGGATGGACTCAATTAGGTCTGTTGTTTAATATTCAAGAGAATGAACCGACCTCATCCGATCTTGTACCGCTTTGCTCCTGCGGTTCCATGGAAAGCCTCCATATTGCTGAACTTGCCGACTCGAAAACAGCCTCTCTGCTATGTGGTGAATGCCGCAAATCCCGTCGAGATATGATTGATACAAGTGTTCCGATTTATATGATTACCACCCCTCCAGGGCTTGACCACCTCCTTGAACGCTCAAAGCTTATACCTGACGATTCGGTGACGGCATATCGTGATTTATTGAATACAAGCCTCGCGGTCAAGTGGAATGGCAGGATACGGCCAAAAGGTAAGATCGTGCAGAGTGGATTGTTTGCAGAACCAGAGAAAGAGCAGCAGAGCTTGCTGTAAGGGAATAATATTTAATGGATTACAATTCCGCGATAGAAAGGGTTTACCAACATCTGGAAGATGACCATGTTGACAAAGCTGTGATGACATGTTTGCGGATTTCCAGAAACCTTAATGACTATCTTTATACTGCCATTTTTTTACGTGAAATGTATCCTGTTGACCGCGATTTTATGCGAATTATCTATGATGATACGAGCCATTTAAAGAAGGATGCACAAAAATTCCTTTACGAACAGTCTGTTGAATACTGGATAGATTCTCATTCTCTGGGTTTCAGTTTAGAAACAAATGAATATGGTGAAGATAGAAATGTTCTTGCAATCGGTGTAGGAGAGATAAAGCCTGAATTGGATCAATGGGAACGTACGATCCAGGATTTGGTATTGCCGCCTAGTATGGGAGAGTATGACACGGCTGCTTTTACAGATAGATATACAAATCAAAAAGCACAGATAAGGCTCCGCATCAAGGCACTTCACACAATTAAAGAACGTATTAAGACAAGGTGCCTGAATTATGCAATCCGCGTTGAACGGCAATTACAGGCTCAACGTAAATCAATAAATTTTCTTGAGCAGATCCACAATGACGTCAACAATTACTTTAAGGCTCATTCAGATGATGTATATGTAAAGCTGCAAAAAGCCGCTCAACTCATTGATTCAAATGATCCTGAGGATCTTTCATTTCTGCTTACTGAAGTAAGACGTGCAATAAAGGCAGCTGCCGACTTTTTCTACCCACCATCAATAAGCCCAGTTAAATGTTCCGATGGAATTGTTCGTAAACTTGACGATGAAGAGTATTTGAATCGTCTACAAGAATATTTGTGGACAACCTTCAGAAAATCGACTTCCAGGGACTTATTGAAAGCCGATTTGGATTATCTTGCAGTATTTGCAAGGAAACTTAACGATGTAGCATCAAAAGGTGTACATGCTGAAGTTTCTGCTCAAGAGGCAAAACAGGGATTACTCGGCCTATATACTTTCTTGTTTAATGTCTCATATAAGCTACAAGAAGAGTCCGGCTGATCTTTTCTTTTGACCACAGTAACCGCAAGATGCCGGTATCTCTGTAATGCATACAAAAGGTAACCAGATGATTATAAAAAATGCCGACGATAAATCCAGCCTAATACAACAACTCGAAGCCCAATTGAATAGTGCTGCTAGTGAGCAAAAGAATAAAATTACTCAGGAGTTGAGAAATATTCGGGCCGGTATTAAAGGGGAGCAGGAGGCTGCTTATCTCATAGATTTTGATTTCGGGAAGTCGCAAAACACACTGGTTATTCATGACTTGCGGCTAGAAATTGATGGCCGTGTTGCACAGATTGACCATCTCTTGATTAACCGAACCCTTAATATCTTCGTTCTGGAAACTAAGCATTTTCACGCAGGTCTGAAGATAACTGAGGATGGCGAGTTTATGTCCTGGAATGCTTTCAGGAAATGCTTTGAAGGTATGTCATCCCCATTTGCCCAAAACGAACGCCATATTGCTGTCCTCAGTGATGCACTCGCTAGGATCGACATGCCAAGCAAGGTCGGGTTGCGCTTATCGCCAGTTTGTCATTCCTATGTACTGGTCTCGTCAAAGGCCAGGATAGATCGCCCCAAGATGTTTGATACCAGTCGCATCATCAAGTCCGATATGCTGGCGGCCACCGTGGAGAGATTTTTTGATAAGGCTGGTGTTTTTGAAGTGGTAGGCAGTCTCGCCCGTTGTTTGTCGGCAGAAACCCTTGAGAAAGTAGGGCAAACTCTTCTAAGGATGCACCGACCGGCCAAATTTGATTACGCAGCTAAATTTGGAATACAGCCGGGACAGCAATCTGCTCAACCCGAAACGATAGCACCGTCGGTAATGACAAAGCCTGAACCAACCACTCAAACTATTGTATCATCAGAAAAACCGGCAGAACCGGCAAATCCGTATGCGTGCCGTGAATGCAAAAACACCAATATTTCTGTCCAGTACGGAAAATATGGTTACTACTTCAAGTGCGGTGAATGCGACAGCAATACTCCAATCAAAATTTCATGTGGCAAGAGTGGTCATAAGGAGCGTATCCGAAAAGATGGTCTGAAGTTTTTCAGGGAATGTTCTGACTGCGGAAGTAGCGAACTGTTTTTTGCTAATCAACTATAGAAATGACCACACAATAAAATAAAAGGAAATCTACCAATGGCAATGACCGTTGAAATCAAAGGGAATAAACTCTGCATCGAAATTGATTTGGAAAAACCGACTCCATCAGCATCCGGTAAAACTCTTGTAGTTGCCAGCACAAGAGGAAATGCCGTAACGACAGCTGAAGTTGACGGGAAACCAATAACCATAGGCTTAAACGCCTATATTAAACCTTAAGGACAGGAACATGACCAAAGCTGACATTGTAGAGCGAATAGCCGAGAAAATGGGTTGCACTAAAAAGGAAGCCATTGACTACACAGAATCGGTGTTCGCTCTGATGAAATCTACACTTGAAACCGGTGAGAAATTGAAAATTGCTGGTTTTGGTAACTTTGAGGTTAAACAGAAGGCTGACCGGCGGGGACGGAATCCTCAGACTGGTGAGACTATTACTATCGAAGCCAGACGTATATTGACGTTCAAGCCGAGTATAATTCTCCGCAATGCTATCAATAGAAATAATTGAGTTAACGTCAATAAATAGAAAAAGTTAAGTTTGATATCATCGCATTTGGTAGCTGTTGACACAACAATCATCAGCACAACTAAGTTGGTTATTAGGAGGATAGGTGCCAATTCTTCAAAAATGTCTTGAATTATCCAGAGGTGCGCGCTTCTATCGTGCCGATATGCACATCCATAGTTTTGGGTCTTCTCATGACGTCACAGATTCTTCAATGACACCTGAAAATATTGTGGCTGCTGCTATAAAGGAGAATCTGGACGTCATTTCAATCACAGATCACAATGAAATTAACAATGTTGAAGCGGTCATTACTGCTGCCAAAGACAAATCACTCCTCATCATACCAGGTGTCGAATTATCAACCCCTCAAGGCCACCTTCTTTGCTATTTTCAAACAATTGAAGAATTACAGAAATTTCATGGCCGGCTCGATTTTGCTGACCAGGGAAAACAAAACTCCCGTTGTCAAAACTCTGCATTAGAATGCTTAAAAATGCTTTATGATATGGATGGTTTTGCTGTTCTTGCGCATGTCGATGGTGGAAGTGGATTCGAACAAATGAATCCTGGGGGGTCACCTCATAAGCTGGATGTGTTGTGCCATCGGAATCTACTTGGAATTGAATTGAAGTCATCTATATCTCAAATAAGTTATTCGGACACGGACCCTGACCCACTACGAGTTGGTATTGGGCGTGAACGAACCGATAAATTGTGCCTTGGTTCCAAGCAGTTTCTAGCTCGCGTCCTAAATTCTGACGCTCATACACTTGAAGCATTAGGACGTAACACCATAGGAGAGCAAAAAGTAACACGTATAAAAATGGACACTCCTTCTTTTGCGGCTGTCAGAATCGCGTTTGAAGATAGTGATGCTCGGATAAGGATCGAAGAAATGATTCCTAGTTCGGTTCCAGCTATACTCGGTATACACCTTGAAGGAGGTTTTCTTGCAGACCAGACCATACACTTCAGTCGAAATCTTAACTGTATTATTGGAGGGCGCGGCGCAGGGAAATCAACTACATTTGAAGGAGTTAGGTGCCTAAGCGATAACCCGAGTGGGAATCAGGTAATTGATTCTGAAGTGTGGCCAAGTCAACTGTATCTTTTTTGGGAAGATGCTGCGGGTCAAAGACATAAGCTTACACGGTCAACTGGTGGATATATTGAAAATGTAGATGACCCAAACAATGGGCCAGTAAGTTTTGAGATTGACTGTTTTGGTCAGGGTGAAACAGCGAAAATTAGCGAGCAAGCCAAAACAGACCCATTAGCATTGCTCAAATACCTTGACCGATTTGTGAACCTGAACACAGCATTAGAATCAGAAGAACAGGCCCGGAATAAATTATTAGATCTTCAGACACAAATAGAGAAAGCAGTTCAACAAGTTGATCTAATTCCACAGTTTGAACGTACACTTGAGACCACAAAAAAACAACTTGAAGCTCTTGAGAAAGCTAAGGCAAAGGAAATTATTGAGCTTCAGCGTAATGTAGCAGCAGAGCGCGAACTACGCGCTTTAATCGCTGAGAAGATGAAAGAACTTAAAGGGAATATTATTAGGACGACTTCCAAAACAACTGTTGATGAGATAAAAACCATTGCTGATCCTACTTCGATTTCAATAGGGATGTCTGAGTTGCGTGGTATCATCGCCTGCGCTTCAGAACTGGCAATAGCCACAGAAGAAACAGATGAGCAAATGAAATCAAGTTTCACAAAATTTAGCAATGCCACCATAACTCAGCTTAATGCTTGGAAAATTAAAGATTCAGATGCACAAAAATTGATTGATCTAAAAAGGAAAGAATTAGAGGACCAAGGTATCCGTCTTGATATGGCGTATGTACAAAAACTAGCAAATGATGAAGCAACTCAAAAACAGGCAGTAGCAAATTTAAAAAAATGGGTACCGCATTTAAAAGAACTTAGGCGGAACAGGTCCACAGCATTAAAAGAGCGATGGGATTGTCGGGAGCGTGTTGCGAATATTCGGGATGCATATGCTCGGTGCGCATCTCAAACGCTTAAAGAGGCGCTTTCTGACCTCCAGGTGAGTCTGAAGTATATCCGTCATGGGTTCTCCCCGGATGCTGAACGACATATTATACAGGCCATGGGATGGAAAACTATTCAGCAGAATCGTGCAACAATCCTAGTGGAGAAGCTGACCATCCCCAAATTACTAGAAGTAATTGAAAAAAAAGACGTAGCAGCCATCACAGATCTGAAAACAAAAGAAGGCGTGGCGATTTTCATTAAGTCTGAAGCATCAAATATTATTGAAAGACTGGGGCAACCTGCGACGAAATTTGCATTAGAGCGCTGTGAGCTTTATGATTTGCCCCAACTACAGGTCACGAAGTTGATTCCTATACAAGGGGGAAAACAAAAGGCGATAACGCGCGGTTTTTCCCAATTATCACTTGGTCAACAACAATCTGTATTACTTGCACTCATTCTATCCTCAAATAGCTGCCACCCCCTTATTATCGACCAACCGGAAGATAATTTAGACAGTGAATTTATTTATCATAGCTTAGTCCCTGTGCTACGACGAGCAAAAGAGCGACGTCAAATTATAATTGTTACTCATAACGCAAATGTTGCTGTTTTGGGAGACGCAGAATTGATTGTTGTTTTAAAGAGCTCTAGTGAATATGCAAAAATAATTGCACGAGGATCAATAGATAATATCGAAACAAAAGATGCTGCATGCAATATTCTCGAAGGAGCTAAAGAGGCATTTCTACGCAGAGCTAAAATCTACGGAATAAACGTTCAATAAACCACTATAGTATTGGTGCCTAAAAATGTGCGGAAGATTTGTGACTGTAATATCTTATGAAGAGTTAAAGCAGATTTTCGACCTTGTGGAAAGTTCTACCCGTACTGAGTCGCGGTATAACGTCGCACCGACTCAACAGGTAGCGGTTGTTCGGAGCAATGGAGAGAACAACATCCTTACATCTATGCGATGGGGGCTCATTCCATCCTGGTCGAAGGATGCCACAATTGCCAGCCACACTATCAATGCACGTTGTGAAACGATTACAGAGAAACCCGCATTCCGCCATGCAATCAAGTACAGCCGCTGTATCATCCCCATATCAGGCTTTTATGAGTGGTCGCACACTGATGGCAAGAAAATTCCTCATTTTATACATCTGCCTGATTGCTCCCCGATGAGCCTTGCCGGTATATGGGAGCATTGGAAGAATCCGGAAGGCCAAGAGATTGAAACTTTCTCGATCCTAACCACCACGGCAAACAGCTTGCTTTCATCACTTCACGACCGGATGCCGGTAATCCTGCAACCAGAATATTATAACCTCTGGCTGAGTAAAAGTATGCATCACCCACAGGAACTGGCGCACCTTTACCAGCCATTTCCCACCGACAGAATGACACTTTACGAAGTATCCAACCTTGTCAACAATCCCCGTTTTGATTCACCAGCCTGTATTGTTCAAGTTTGAATTTTTAGTTAGGTAGCAAACTGTGTTGCTTTTCGAATATCGTGTTTAAGAATCTCAAGAAATGTGTGATTTCGTGCAGCAGCATCCTCAATGACCGCATCATAGGAAAGAAGACAAATCGGTGCTGGTATCCTTTCGTTACCACGCGACACTTTAAAGCTATCGTTGTAAAATACCTTTCCTTTTGAATATAAAGGCGTCCATCCCATGTTCTGAAGTAATTGAGCTAATGAATCATCAATCTCAATCACACCAAAATACCATATACGCTGGATGTTTGGGCAATGTTCTGCCAGCTTTGCTGCCCTCTGAACCAATTGAGTAGCAGCATATGGGGCTTCTTTATCATCAGGTGTTCTACGCTTAATCTCCACTACCACTACATCAACTTTTTCAGCTTGCTCTGGATCAGCCGAAAAAATCATTGATATATCTGGTCGTTTGCTACTTTTAATTATTTCATCCCCCAGAGTAATAGCTGTAATTACCTCTTCCATGGTCTTTTCACTTAATATGGTTCGAAAGCTCATGAATTTATCATCTAAAAGCCAAGCATTGTTGCTATATATCCCGTCTAGGAGAGCACTACCATGAAATGTTTCAAAACGCGGTACTAACAAATTGTGTAGTACATCTTCTTTATCTGCCGGCGTAATGCTACGCATTTTATTGATAATCAATTCACGGTACAGGATGTATTCTGTCAGCGTCCTTGATGACACTTCAAGGGACTTAAGGAAGGTAATATCATCCAGGAACGTACTTTCCAACACATCTTTCTGTAGCTTGAAAAACTTCCGCTGCGCAATTTCGATAGCTTCGTCTTTATCAATCATTCCTACAGTATTTTCTTCAAATAGCCCCGAAAGGTGCGGGTACTTATTTTCGAAGTTTTGTTTAATCTCTTCATTCCTTTCATGTATGGCGGGGAATCTTTCATTTATGACTGCTGACATTTCGCGTCGTAATGCATTGAATAAGCTTGACTGAGGAATGTCGTCAGGTAGAACCAAGCGTTGCCTGGCAGAGTCTGATTTCCCATTAAATAGGGGAGACTCAAACAGAAAGATTGATGAATGATTTGGGGGAATATTTAAATTAAGCTCTTTTACAGGTATTGTACGACCATCAATACAGACAGCGGTAAGTCGGATATTCTCTCCCATGCCCTGTCGAAGCATGTAAGACATTGTGATCTCTCCAAAAGCATGTATGGAGAGGTCATTGATTATTTTAGTTTCAAACGATGGAACATCAGAAGTAGTAATTTTTTGAAGGTCGGAATAAAAATCTTTTTGCTTATTATGAGCCTGAGTTTCCAGCTGGATTTCTATTTGAAAATTATTCTTAGTCTTCTGCCTGTCATAAAAATACGGCAGGAACTGCTCTATGATCCTATCCTTCAGTGCTCCTGGTTTAATGTCTTCATACGATTTAAGGCGATTACCGGTGAACCCACTAAAATGAAGAATAGTGCCCTTGTAGTCTGATATGGACGCATCCTGAATATCTGATTGCCCATTAAATGCATCGGAAAATGTAAAAGTTCGTTTCTTAGTACCAAAAACACTTTCAACAGTGACTTTAGAGAAATATTGTAGATAAACAAGCCTACCGAGTCCTTTATGATAACCATCTTTGGGTTTTTGCAGCCGACTAAAGTTATTGAATCTCTCCTCAGTAAATCCTGAACCATTGTCTTTAATAATAATTTCAAGGTGATTTGGGCAAATATCTCCATCTGTATCTATGAAAATGTCAATCTCACTGGCGCCTGCATCAAGTGCATTTGCCACAGCTTCAAAATAAATCTGAACAAAAGATGGATTGTTGAAAAAGACACTTACAGCATATTTAGTTTCGATTTCCATAAGGACCTGATTTGTTATGGGGAGTTAGGATGCTTCTCTCTTCTATATCATATCATCTAAGAATATGAGACTTCTTTTCGTTCTGATAATATTTGATACATCACAGACCTGACGGTAATCCCCGCTTTGATTCCCCTCTCCTGTATAGCCAGAGTCTAAAAAATCCCTTGACGTATAGACGTCATATACCTATCATTTGACATTGTAATGTCACTTGACAGTGTATGAGGATGTCATGCAAGAACTAACTGCCAAACAGCAGCAAGTATTCAATTTCATTGAAACATATTTAACAGAGCATGGTTGTCCTCCCACTCTTCGGGAGATTTCAGAGCATATTGGAATCAAGGGAACAGCCACAGCTATGCAGCACCTGGATGCCTTGGAGAGGAAAGGGTATATCAGTCGTCGTGACGGTTCCCGCGGGATTGCTTTGAAACAAAGACACAATTCAGTGTCGATCCCGATAGTCGGCACCGTTCGGGCCGGTATGCCGGAACTTGCCACTGAAGATATTCTTGGCTTCTGTCAAATCGACGCCAACTGGCTTAAGGGGCGTGGCAACTTTATCCTCAAGGTCAAAGGCAGCAGTATGATTGAGGCCGGTATCTACGACGGTGATTACGCGATTATCCGTCCCCAACAGACCGCCGAAAATGGTGAAATCGTTGTTGCCTTGATAGACGGTGAGGCAACCCTGAAGCGTTTTTACCGTGAACATGACCATATCCGGTTACAACCAGAAAACATCACAATGTCGCCGATTATTGTGCGTGCCGGTGAGACTGAAACCGTAATCGCTGGTCGGCTTATCAAAACCGTCCGTTTTTTCGACTAATGATGTCTGGTCTACCAATCCGCATAGCTGTCGTTTATCAGGAAGGCGTCAAACCGAAACCGGTTTGGTTCGAGTTGAACCGGAAGCAGCACAAAATTGCTAAGACAACTTACTACTGGAAAGAAGATGCAACGGCACATGAATTTATTAAGCATTTATACGTGCGGAGAATTAGGTCGTTGCGACGAAGCCAGGTTGACGCGCAAATTCGGCGTCCTGGGAAAGATTTACAAGGCCATGGGGCAAGGTATCGACCATTCGCCAGTGATACCGCTGGAAGAATCCGATGATGTAAAATCTGTCGGACACTCAATGACCCTTCGACATGACATCGACCGGCGTGAAGACATCTTGAAATACCTTTTACAGCTGTCAGAGATGGTCGGTCGGCGTGCCAGGAGATATGAAGTAAGCGGGAAAACAGTTCACCTGCATATCAGGTTTGCTGACTTCTATTCTGGAGTCGGCAAGCAGACTACAATTGGAAGTTATATCAATTTATCGGAAGACATTTACAAGACGGCGGTGTCCATACTTGATACCCTTGAATTACCTCAACCTATCCGTCAACTTGGCGTTCGGTTGACAAATTTAAAATATTCTGCCGAGCAATTATCATTGTTTCGGGAGGTTCAGAAGAAATCCGACGCTATCAAGGCAATGGACACCGTGAATGACCGCTATGGTGAGTTCAAAGTAACATTTGGTAGCTTGTTATCAGCTGAAGAGAAAGGGAGTCATGTTATCAGTCCTGCGTGGCGACCGGACGGGATACGGAATGTGGATGTGCAGTAAATCAGTAGGTTGTCTATTTGCCACTTCGAGAAACATCACTAAATGGCATAACATAGCGAAAAATGGCACAAATTTGACAAAACAAGGTTAGTATGTTATAATGAATTACGGGAAAATGGAAAAATAAAAACTCCCCCGCAACACATCAGAAAACGTATTAAAATCAACAATAAACAAAACAATCAGCCCTGAAATCAGTCAATTCGTATGAAAATGACGAAATTCAGGAAAAAGTACCGAAACCGAATTGCTTCCGCATTCGGTTTTTTTGTTTCAATCAGCACTAGAATTGTATTCAAAACCCGAAAGGAGTTGATGATGAGCATTATTTCAGTCGGCAGACATTTTGAGTGAGTTCGCTGACAACGTGATCCCCGCTTTGATGTACTTGAATAAGTAGACATGACGTTGAATCGGGCAGAATGAACAGACCGTCGCGGTATATATTTGTCAGCAGAAGCGGTCTGCCGACTGAAATAATGCTCATCATCAACTCCTTTCGGGTT